>CAZEKK010000049.1:7521-12791 GCA_964512905.1 uncultured Solirubrobacteraceae bacterium | reverse complement strand
GTCGGTGAACAGCGGGGCGCTCATGAGCATGATGCGGTTGCCGAACGTGCCGATCTGCTCGGCGGTCCGGACCGACACGGGGATCTGCGCCACCAGCGGCCCGTCTGGAAGCTCCTCATGGGCCAGCAGCCAGCGCCGCACGGCGCCGGCGCACAGCGCCACCACCACGTCGTTGACGGTGGCGCCGTGCGCGTTCTTGACCGCCTTGACCTCGTCGAGCGACAGCTGCCCGAAGGTGAACCGCCGATGGGCGCTGATCCGCCCGTTGAACGTCGTCCGCGGCGCCGCCAGCTTCGGCGCCTCGGGCGCCGGCTCGGCGCCCCGCACGGCGCGCTGCGCACGATTGGCCAGCCGCCCCACGGTCGCGGCGCCCGGGATCGCGTTGAAGAGCGCCGGGACCTCCTCGGCGTTGGGCACCGCCGACGGGATCGCCTGCAGGACGCGAAGCGGGTAGCGCGGCATGCCGGCCAGGCCCCGCGCCAGGAGGCCGAGGTCGCTCGGCGGCGGATCCAGGCGCTCCGCCGGCGCCGGCGGCAGCTCGCGCCCCGTCGGCTCGAGGTCGAGCAGCAGGCCCATGATCTCGGCGCCCGACACGCCGTCGACGACCGCGTGGTGGATCTTCGTCAGCATCGCGACGTGGCCGCTGGCCAGCCCGTGGATCAGGTAGAGCTCCCACAGCGGGCGGGTGCGGTCGAGCGGGCGGGCGGCGATGCGCGCGACCTGGTCGGCCAGCTGCGCGTCGGACCCGGGCGGAGCGAGGCCCGTCTCGCGCACGTGGAACTCGAGGTCGAAGTCGGCATCGTCGACCCAGTAGGGGTAGTCCAGGCCGAGCGGCACCTCCGCCAGCCGCCACCGCAGCGGCGGCAGCAGCGGCAGGCGCTCGGCGATGAGCGCCTGCAGGTCGAGGGCGTCGATCGCCCCGCCCGGCGCCGTCGACGGGTCGAGGATCGCGAGGCCGGCCACGTGCCCGCTCTGGCGCGCCGACTCGAGCGCGAGGAACTGCGCGTCGAGGCTCGTCAGCTGACGCATCGGCCAAACCTACCCGCTGGCGACCGGGTCTGCGCGGTCGGTGCGGGCGGTGCGCGCCGCGGCTACGGGCGGCCGTTCTGGCGCCCGAAGATGTCCATGCGGTCGCCGATGCCGATCCACAGGCGGATCTCCCGGGCCACGGCGTTGTCGACGCGGAAGCAGCAGTGGCTGCGCGGGATCGTCGGCACGACGAAGTAGCCGTGGATCGCGCACGCCGGGCGGTAGGCCCGTCGCCTGGTCTCCTTCTGCGTGTAGCTGAAGAAGCTCGAGTCGACCATGCCCCGGGAGTTCTCCCCCAGTTCCTGGCGCCAGAACCGGAACGAGCCCGTCGGCGTCCGGAACCCCGGGCGGCCGGTCGAGGTGTGATAGACGCCGACCAGCCGGCCGCCGGGCGCCACGAGGGCGAGCACCTGGTGCGTGAGGTCGCCCTCGACGTGCTTGCCGTGCCCCGGGAAGCGGACGCGATACCCGCCGCGACCGGCAGCGAGGCGATCGAACATCAGCGGCACGGCGTTGCCTGCCCGCTGCATCTCGTTGACCTTGCGGAAGGCCAGGACGGCGCGGGCGGTGTTGGCGTCGTATCCGTCGGCGACTCGCACGGCGTAGCCGACCGTGCGCAGGCGCTCGGTGAGGAAGCGCACGTGCGGGCCGGCGTCGCCGGGGGCGGCAGAGTCCTGGATCACCACGACTCGGAGGGGCGCGCCGGATCGGCCGGGGAGGGCCCGGCCCGTGACCGTCACGGTTCCGGGCCGAAGCGCCCGCAGGCGCGCCGAGAACGTGCCGTCCGCGGCCAGCGAAACCGTCGCGTCTCCGAGCAGCTCGGCCCCGCCGGCGACCGACAGCCGCACGGTGGTCCCGGCGGGAGCGCCGGCCACCGACCCCGTCACGGTGAAGGTCCGCTGCGGCAGGGCGACCACGGCGCCAGTCTGCAGGCGATGCAGGCCGTCGCCGGGGGCGATGGCCGGCCGCGCGGCGGCAGCGTGCGCGGGCCCCGCGGCGATCGCAGCAACGACCGCCGGCAGCGCGGCAAGCGTGGCGGCAGCACGCCGCCCGCGTCCGAATGAGGGCCCCAGATCCCGCGTCATCGAACTCGTTAGGGTACCGGCCCATCCGGCAGGCGGCCGCACTCCACCGTGCATCGGGCGCACGCGGACGGCGGGTTCGAGCGGGAGCGCGCCGAGTGCGGAGTATCGTCAGTGGCGGCATGCGCCGTGCATCCCGCCAGCCCTTCGCCCGTCGCGATCGCAGCGCCCGCACGCCGCCGTGCCCACGCTGCGACGACGAGTGGCTCGTGCCGGTCCCCGTGCCCGCCGAGGGGCTCGACACCACCCTGCGCTGCGCTGCCTGCGGGGCGACGTACCGGGCGCTGGTGGCCGTGACGTGCGTGGCCGAGCATCATCGGACGGTCGGCGGCTGCTGCGCCGGCTTCCGACACCACGACATCACCTACCGTCTGCCGGGCGCGCCGCCCGGGACGACGGGCGAGATCGCGTTCCGCGTGTGGGCGCAGGATCCGGTCTGGATCGCCCCCGGCGACGTCTTCACCGTGCTGATCGCCGAGCAGGAGCCGCGCTGTCGCGGGCGCCGCCCGTTCCCCGATGCCGTGGCGAACCTGACCCTCGCGCAGTACTGGCCGCTGGTCGCGCCGACCGCCCGGTGACGCTGCGCGGCCCGCTGACGCGCGACGAGCGCCGGCGCGCGATCAAAGGTGGCCGTCGCCGCCAGCCTCGCCCGGATCACGGGGGTGGCGGCCGGGGAGGACGCCCCTGTCTTCGCGGCCATCGGCGCCGCGGCGCGCCAGCCCGGACGTCAGATCGCCACGCCGGACTACGCGGCGCGCCGCAGCGCGGGCTCGGCGGTCGCCAGGTCGGCGACCGCCACCGTCGTGGTGCCGTGGGCGACGAGCTTGCCGGTCCTGACCGCGACGATCCGGCCCTCGGCGGTGGCGATGCTCGCACCGCGATGGACCACGGTGCCCTGCGCCCGCAGCGGACCGGTGTCGCGGGTCACCGGCCGCAGGAAGTTGACCTTCAGCTCGATCGTCGAGTAGGTGGCGCCTCGCGGCAGCGTCGACTGCACCGCGCACCCGAGCGCCGAGTCGAGCATGGCCGCGGCGAGCCCGCCGTGGACGAGGCCGATCGGGTTGTAGTGATCCTCGCCGGGATCGGCGACGAAGACCGCCCTCCCCTCCTCGACCTCGTCGAGCTCGAGGCGCAGGAGGGCGGCGATCGGCGGCGACGGGAGGCGTCCGTCGCGCAGCGCTTCGAGGTGCTCCAGCCCGCTCAGCCGGCTCGCCTGAGCCAGAACGGCCAGCGGATCGCTCCAGGTGATGACCCGCCGGCGGTTGTCCTCGGTCGGCTTCTGCTCCCTGGCGGTGCGCACAGCGGACGTTTGCCCGCCGATCTGCGTGCCCGCCGCCGCCGGCAGCGCCAGGCGGTCCAGGCCGGGCATCGATTCGGGTGTCATGGTCTGAGCTCCGATCCTTCGCCGGTGAGTTGCAGGCTGAAACGGACGCTAGCGCAGTCAGTTGCGTTCCGCAACCCAATCCGGCTAGACTGGCTGGCGTGGCGCCGGCAATCGACGATCTCCCCTGTCCCATCGCCCAGAGCCTCGGCGTCGTCGGCGAGCGCTGGACGCTGCTGATCCTGCGCGAGGCCTTCTTCCGGACCCGGCGCTTCGACGAGTTCCAGCGCCATCTGGGGATCGCCCGGAACATCCTCGCCGACCGCCTGGGCACGCTCGTCGACGCCGGCGTCCTGGAGCGCCGGGCCTACCAGGAGCGGCCGCTGCGCCACGAGTACCGGCTGACCGAGAAGGGGCTCGACCTGTGGCCGGTCCTCGTCGCCCTGCAGGCCTGGGGCGAGAAGCACGCGCCGCTGGAGAGCGGGCCCCGGACCGAGTACGTCCACACGGCGTGCGGGCACGACACGACCCCGACGCTGTCCTGCTCGCACTGCGGCGAGGCGCTCGGACCGCGCGACGTGCAGGCCCATCGGGCCGGCCTGGAATCCGCATCGTGGCCGGCCCCCGCGGGCGCGCCCGCCGCGAGCCGCGCGTAGACTGTCCCGCGCGATGGCGCAGAAGCCCCGGCAGATGAAGATCGAACAGCGCGGCGGCCTCGCGGCGATGCAGGAGCTCGAGTCGCGCACCGACGAGGAACTCGCCCAGGAGACGAAGAACCGCGCCGCGGCGCAGGCGATCCTCGGCGCCCGCGCCGCCGACCGCTACGACCCCAAGGCGGCTCGCGCCCACTTCCAGAAGGCCATCGCCGCCGCCCGCCCGCAGGAGCGCATGGCGCTGCGCCGGATGGCGAACGCGTCGCTCGCGCTGGCCGAGCGGCGCCCGGACGATCTCAAAGCCGCCGTCGAGAAGCTCGGACACGAGGCGCCGAGCCGCCGCCAGCTCCTCGCCCTGCGCTTCATGGGCCTGATCATGCCGCCCCCCGGCGCGAGCGTCCTGCTGCGCGCCCGCGGGATCCTGATCGCCATCGCAATCGTCGTCGGCCTGATCGCGCTGGGCTTCGGCATCGTCACGCTCGTCGCGCTGCCCTTCGGCGGAGTCGGGACGGGCGAGGCGGTCCTGCTGGGGATCATCCTCGTCGTCGCCGTCCTGGGCGTCCTGGCCCTCGTCGGCCGCCGCCGGCAGGCCAAGGCCCGCGCCGCCCGCGCCGGCGGGGGCTGAACTCACGGTCGCGCCCGTGTGCGGCCGCTACACGCTCGCCGCCACCGATCCGGCCACGCTGCGCGACCGGTTCGGGCTCGGCGAGTCGATCGAGATCCGGCCCCGCTACAACGTCGCGCCCACCGACGACGTGCTGGCGGTCATCGGCGGCTCCGAGGGTCGGCACGCCGCCCTGCTGCGCTGGGGCCTCGTGCCCCACTGGGCCGACGACCTCGCCTCCGGCGCGCGCCGGATCAACGCCCGCGCCGAGACCGTCGCCACCACGCCGGCGTTCCGCGACAGCTTCGCCCACCGCCGCTGCCTGGTGATCGCCGACGGCTTCTACGAGTGGGAGAAGCTCCCCGATGGTGTCAAGCAGCCGTGGCACATCACGCTGGCCACGGGCGCGCCGTTCGCGTTCGCAGGCCTGTGGGCGGCCTGGCACGCCCCGACCGGCGAGACCGTGCGCACGTGCGCGATCATCACGACCGCCGCCAGCCCCGTCCTCGCCCCGATCCACGACCGCATGCCGGTCGTCCTCGACCGGGACGACGAGAGCCGCTGGCTCGATTCCGGCGCCC
>CAZEKK010000049.1:0-7421 GCA_964512905.1 uncultured Solirubrobacteraceae bacterium | reverse complement strand
AGGACGACTGGATCGTGATGGAGTCGATCACGACCGGCTCGACCGGCTGCTCGGTGCTGGGATCGGTCGGGACGGAGCCGATGCGCTCCACGACCGGCAGCCCCTTCGTGACCCGCCCGGCCACGGCGTAGTCCGGCGGCAGCCCGGCATCGTCGCCCGTGACGACGAAGAACTGGCTGCCGGAGGTACCCGCGGGCTCGGCCTGGGTCTTCGCCATCGCGACCACCCCCTTCGTGTACGTCGTGTCCGCGGGCGGCGCCTCGCGCACCGAGTAGCCGGGACCGCCCTGCCCGTTGCCGAGCGGATCACCGCCCTGGATCACGAAGCCATCGACGATGCGGTGGAAGGTGAGGCCGTCGTAGAAGCCCTTCCGGGCCAGGCTGGCGAACGACGCGGCGGTCTTCGGGCTGTCCTTCGTGTCGAGCGTGATCGTGAACGTGCCGCAGCTCGTGGCGACCGTCGCCGTCCACGTCTTCTGCGGATCCAGCCGCGCCGCCGGAGCGGTCAGCTGCTGCTCGCCCTTCGGCGCGGGCGCTTCGACGGCGCGGCAGCCCGGGACGGGTCCCTCCGCGGCATTGCTGGCGCCGGCGGTGGCGGCCGTCGTGGTCGCGGAGTCGTCGTCGCCGCAGGCCGCGGCGCCCGCGGCGAGCGCGGCTGCGGCGGCGAGGGTCGCAAGGCGGCGCATCACGGCCGGGAAGGATAATCACCCGCTGATGCCCCTGTCGGCCCTGGCCCGCCGCTACGACCGCGTGCTCCTCGACCTCGACGGCTGCGTGTGGGTCGGGTCGACCCCGACGCCCCAGGCCGTCGAGGCGATCGCCGCGCTGCGGGCGGCCGGCACCGCGATCGCGTTCGTGACCAACGACTCGGCTCGCACGGCCGAGGAGTTCGTCCGCAAGCTGTGGCGCCTCGGGTTCCAGGCCTCGGCGGAGGAGGTCGTGACCGTCGGCGGCGCGCTGCAGCACGCGCTCGCGCAGGAGTCCGGGCGGCTGGCCACGGCGATGGTCATCGGCAGCCCGGCGATTCACACCCACGTGGCCGATGCGGGCCTGCGCGTCGTCAACGGGACGGAGTTCGCGTCCCGCGCCGACGTCGTCGTCGTGGCCAGCCACCGCGGCTTTCACTACGACGAGCTGCGCGCCGCGGCCCAGGCGGCGCTGCGCGGCGCCGACCTGATCGCCGCCGGCCGCGATCCGACGTTTCCCATGCCCGACGGCCCGTGGCCCGGAACCGGCGCAGTCGTGGCCGCAGTCGAGGCCGCCAGCGGCCGCGAAGCCCGGATCGTCGGCAAGCCCGACCCGCAGATCTACTGGACCGCGCTGGACCGCATGGGCCCTGGCAGCGCGCTGGTGGTGGGCGACCGCCTCGATGCCGACCTGGCCGGCGCCGCCGCCGCCGGCCTCGACGCCGCCATCGTCCTGACCGGGGTGACCACGCGCGCCGAAGCGGAGGCCGCCGCCACTCCCGCTCCGGTCGCGATCGCGGACTCGCTCGGCGACCTCATCCTGCGCCGCTGACCCGTGCTGCTCCGGACCCGCCGGATACAGTGGCGGGGCGATGGCTGATCCGGTCGCTCTCATCGTCAATCCCGCCGCGGGCGGCGGGCGCGCGGCGGCCGTCCTCCCCGAGGTCCTCGCCGCCTTCGGGCGCCTCGGCCTGCCGACCAGGGCCGAGGAGACGACGGACCTCGACCACGCCAGGACGCTGGCCGCGGCCGCGGCCGCGGCGGGCGAGACGGTGGTCACCCTCGGCGGCGACGGCCTGCTGGGTGCCGTCGCCGGGGTGCTCGCCGGGACCGACGCAGTGGTCGGCGTCCTGCCCGGCGGCCGCGGAAACGACTTCGCCCGGGTCCTCGGGATCCCCAGCGAGCCCGCCGCGGCCTGCGCCGTCATCGCGAGCGGTCGCACCGCCGCCCTGGACGTCGGGGAGGTCGACGGGCGGGCGTTCGTGGGCATCGCCAGCTGCGGGTTTGACTCCGACGCCAACCGGATCGCCAACGAGTCCACGATCGTGAAGGGGAACCTCGTCTACGCCTACGCCGCGCTGCGTGCCCTCGCCGAGTGGCGGCCGGCGCGATTCGAGGTCACGCTCGACGGGCGCGAGACACTCGCCTTCACCGGCTACAGCGTCGTCGCCGCGAACTCGAAGGCCTACGGCGGCGGCATGTACGTCGCGCCCGACGCCGAACTGGACGACGGCCTGCTCGACCTCGTCCTCACCGGGCGGGTGTCCAAGCGCCGCTTCCTGCTGAACCTGCCGAAGGTCTTCAAGGGAACTCACGTCGCCGAGCCGGCCGTCGCCGTGCGCCGCGCCGCCGAGGTGCGCATCGCCGCCGACCGTCCGTTCACGGTGTTCGCGGACGGCGACCCGATCGCCGAGCTTCCGGCGACCATCCGGATCCGGCCGGCGGCGCTGCAGGTGCTGGTTCCCGCGTGACGGACGCGGACGCCGACCACGTCGTCTGGCACGACGTCGAGTGCGGTGCCTACCGCGCCGACCTTTCCCTGTGGCGCGACCTGGCGGATGCCGCTGGCGGGCCGGTGCTCGACGTCGGCGCCGGCACCGGGCGGGTGTCCCTCGATCTCGCGACGCGCGGGCACGAAGTGATCGCGCTCGACGCCGATCCCGACCTGCTGGCCGCCCTGTCGCGGCGCGGCGCCGGCCTGCCCGTGAGCACCGTGCACGCCGACATGCGCCGCTTCGACCTCGGACGGCGCGTCGCGCTCGTCGTCGTGCCGATGCAGACGGTCCAGCTCCTCGACGGACCGGGCGAACGGCGAGCGTTTCTCGATGCCGCGCGGCGCCACCTCGAGCCGGGCGGCATCCTCGCGGCGGCGCTCGCCGATCCGCTCGACGGGATGGCGCCCGACGACGACGCGCTGCCCCTCCCGGACATCCTCGAGATCCACGGGACGGTCTACGCGAGCCAGCCGCTCGCGGTCCGCCCCGGCCCCGACGGCACCGAGATCGAGCGGGTCCGCCAGCGCGTCGCGCCCGACGGGGCGCTGGTCACGACCGCGGACGTGATCCTCGTGCGCAACCTCCCGCCCGCCGTGCTGGAGGCGGAACTGGCCGGCGCGGGCTTCGCGCCGCGCCCTCGCCGGGCGATCGCGCCCACGACCGACCACGTCGGCAGCGCCGTCGTGCTCGCCGCCGCCCCGGCGGCGACGTGACCAGGGCGGCGTCCGGGGGCGCCGCTACCGTCGCCACCATGGAGCTGTCCGACTACCAGGCGGCGTCGCGCGCGACCGCGATCTACCCCGGCGCGGGCGCGAACCTCACCTATCCCGCCCTCGGCCTCTGCGGCGAGGCCGGAGAGTGCGCCGAGAAGGTCAAGAAGGCCCTGCGCGACGACGGCGGCGTCCTGACCGACGCCCGCCGCGAGGCGCTGGCCTCCGAACTCGGCGACGTGCTCTGGTACCTCGCCCAGCTGGCCACCGAGGCGGGCCTCGACCTCGACCTGCTGGCCGCCGCCAATCTCGACAAGCTGCGCTCTCGCGCGCGGCGCGACGTGCTCCACGGCAGCGGCGACCGCCGGTAGACGGCGCGGCCCGGCGCTGGTCGCAGCCGACGCCCCGGCAGCGGTCGCCGCTGAGCGACCGTCGCCCGAGCGGCCCCGATCGCCGCTGAGCGACCGTCGCCCGAGCGGCCCCGATCGCCGCTGAGCGACCGTCGCCCGAGCGGCCCCGATCGCCTTCACACGGCGGGGACGACGCGGGTGGCCGTTGCCTTCCAGGTGGCGACCACGCGTGCGCCGGGCGCAAGCGCGAGCGCCTCGGCGGCGGCGGCCGTGACCTCGGCGGTCAGCGGCTGCGACCCGCCGAGGCCGACCCGGGCGCGGGCGCCGAGCACGGTGACGCTCGCGACCTCGGCGTCCACGTGGTTCTGCGCCGAGCCCTCGGACCGTGCGCCCGCCGGCGCCAGCGAGATCTCCCACGGGAAGACGGTCGCCGCCACCCGACCGCTGCCGGGGTCGGTGCTCAGGACCTCGCCGCCGCCGTCCAGGGCCACCACCGTCAGCCCCGCCGGCCCGCTCCGGGCGGTCCCGTGCAGCACCACGGCGCCCGCGAAGTCGGCCACGAACGGCGACGACGGCGAGGCGGCCAGCGTGGCCGCCGGACCCCGCTGGACGATGCGCCCGCGATCCATGACCGCGATCTCGTCCCCGAGCTGGGCAGCCTCGGCGAAGTCGTGCGTCACGAGGATGGCGGGCACGCCGGCCGACCGCACCGCCGCGCCGAGCTCCCGGGCGGCAGCCGCCCGTGTGCTGGTATCGAGGGCCGACAGCGGCTCGTCGAGCAGCAGGACGTCGGGCTCGCGGGCCAGCGCCCGGGCAAGGGCCACACGCTGGCGCTCGCCGCCGGAGAGGCTGCGGGGCCGCGCGTCGGCCAGGCTGCCGGCCCCGAACCGCTCCAGCAGGGCGACCGCGCGGGCGCGCCGTTCGCGGCGCCGGACGCCCCGCATCGGATAGGCGACGTTGCGCCACGCCGGCTGGCGCTCGAACAGGGCGTGGTCCTGGAAGAGGTAGCCGCAGCGACGCTCCTCGGGCGCCCACGAGCGGCCGGTCGTCGTGTCGAGCCACACCGCCCCGGCGCAGGCGACCCGGCCCGTGCGCGGCGCCGCCAGCCCGGCGATCACGCGCAGGACGGTCGTCTTGCCGGCGCCGGACGGGCCCGCCAGGGCCAGGCACGATCCTCGCGGCACGTGCAGGTCGATGTCGAGGTCGAAGTCGCGCAGCGGCGTCGCGGCGCGGACCTCCAGCCCGCCATCCGCGCGGGCGTCAGCGGCCCGCACGTCCCAGGGCTCCCGGCCCGGCGACGAGCTTCACGGTGAGCAGGAGCGCCGCCGAGGCCGCGACGAGCACGGCGGAGAGGCCCAGCGCCGCGGTGAAGTCGGTGGCGAACTGCGCGTAGATCGCCAGCGGCGCGGTCTGCGTGATGCCCTGGAACGACCCCGCGAACATCAGGGTTGCGCCGAACTCGCCCAGCGCCCGCCCCCACGCCAGCGCAAGCCCCGCCGCGAGGCCCGGCAGCGCTCCCGGCACCGCAACGCGTGCGAAAGTCCGGAACTCGCCGGCCCCGAGCGTGCGCGACGCGTCGAGCTGCGCCTGATCCAGCGCCGCGAACGCCGCCTGGGCCTGGCGGAGGTAGAACGGCGAGGCCACGAAGGTGAGGGCCACGACGACGCCGGCCGTCTGGAGCACGAGCTGGATGCCGAGGTCGTCGAGCACGCCGCCGAAGACCCCGTTGGGGCCGAGCGCGGCCAGCAGGCCGATGCCGGCGACCGCGGGCGGCACCACGAGCGGGAGCTCCAGCAGCGTCGTGACCACGGATCGACCGCGGAAGTCGCGGGTGGCCAGCAGCCACGCGGCCGGCGTGCCGACGGCGACGATGATCAGCACGGCGATCGTGGTGGTCTCGAGGCTGAGCCGCAGGGCGTCCAGCGACGCCTCGTCGCCGAGCGAGCGCACGAGCTGCGCGGGCCCCGCGTCCACGAAGATCGCGGCGATCGGCACCGTCAGGAACGCGGCAGCCGCGGCGAGAGCCGCCCACAGCACGACCGGGAACCAGCGGCGGCGCCTCACGCGCCCGGCGGCGGCAGGAACCCGGCCCGGCGCAGCGCCCGCTGGGCGGCGGGCGACCGCAGTGAGGCCACGAACGCCCGCGCGGCCCGCGGATCGGGGGCGCCCTTCACCACCGCGGCGGCGTAGGCCACCGTCGGCTGGAGGTCGGCGGGAAGCGCGATCGCCCGCAGTGCGCCCTTCGCCGCCACGACATCCGTCACGTAGACGAATCCGGCGTCGACCGCCCCCTGGGTGAGCTTGCCGACGATGCCGGCGACATCGGGCTCCTCGGACCGGACGTTGCGCTGGATGGCCTCCCGCTGCGCGGCGGGCAGCCGCCCCAGCACCTTGGCCGTGTAGTCGCCGATCGGCACCCCCGCGGCGCCGACGGCCACGGTCGTGCCGGCGCGGGCGAGGTCGGCGATCGAGCGCACGTCGCCCGCAGAGCGCGGGACCGCGATGACGAGCTGATTGCCGGCGAAGCGGACGGGCTTCTCGACGCGGCCCTCCGCGAAGAGCTGCTCGGGCAGCTTCGTGTTGGCGGCGGCGAACACGTCCGGCGTCACGCCCTGCTCGATCTGGGCGGCCAACGCATCCGATCCGGCGAACTGGAAGCGCACCGGGCGCGGGAGCGTCGCGGCGTAGGCCGTGAACGCCGCCTTGAGCGAACTGGCGGCTGACACGGTCAGGGCGTCGCCCCGGCTCGACGGCGGGCCGGTCGACGAGCCGCTGGACCCGCCACAGGCCCCGACCACCAGCGTCGCCACGGCGACCGCCCCGGCACCGGCGTTGCGCCAGCGTCCCGCCCGGCGGCCCATCAGTCGCGGTCCACCATCACGGACGTTGCCTTGACCGTGGCCGTCGCGGGCACGCCCGGGGCGAGCCCGAGCTGCTCGATCGCGTCGCGCGTCACGGCGGCGATGATGCGGTGCGGGCCCGCCTCGATCTCCACGAGCGCCATCACGCCATCGGCCTCGACGGAGGTCACGACCCCTGGGAACCGGTTGCGGGCCGACAGGGTGCCGGACGGCCGGGCCCGGCGCGGCCGCCCCGTGAGCCGCTGCACCTCGGTCGCGGGCACGACCCGGCGGTTGCGCGCGTCGCGGGTCGTGTGCAGCTTCCCCGTCCGGTCCCACCGGCGCAGCGTGTCGGCGCTCACGCCGAGCGCACGTGCGGCCTCCCCGAGAGTCAGCGGATCCTTCACTTGCCTAAGCATTGCATAGGCAGCGCGCCTTCGTGCGCGCCGCCGTGCAGGCCGATGGCCGGCCGCCGGCGGCCAGCCGCCGGTCCAGCCCCGCTACGACCGGCCGTTGACCGCGTAGCGCTCGAAGCGCGCGGCGATCTGCTCGGGCAGGCGCACCGAGACGCGGACCCCCTCCGCGGTGTCCTCGCGCTCGATCCGCTCGCCGGCGAGGTCGTGCAGTTCGGCGAGCCGCCCGCCCTCCCCGTAGGGCACGAGCAGCTCGAGCGGCCGCAGGCCGCGGCGGAACTCGGCGTCGATGCGGTCGCACAGCGCCTCCAGTCCCTCGCCCGTCTGCGCGGAGACCAGCAGCGCGTCCGGATGACGGAACCCCAGCTCGCGCCGGCGGTCGGCGTCGATGGCGTCGGCCTTGTTGAGCACGAGCACGCGCGTCGCGCCGACCCCGATCTCCTCGAGGACGTCGTCGACGGCGGCGACCATCTCGAGCATCTCCTCCTCCGGCGCGGAGGCGTCGACGACGTGCAGGACGAGGTCGGCCCGCCGGGTCTCCTCGAGCGTGGCCGCGAAGGCGTCGACGAGCTGGTGGGGCAGCTTGCGGATGAAGCCGACCGTGTCGGTGAGCAGCACGGTGCGCCCGGCGACCTCGAGCGTGCGCGT
>CAZEKK010000048.1:0-12797 GCA_964512905.1 uncultured Solirubrobacteraceae bacterium | reverse complement strand
GATCAACCTGATCCTCGACGCGCTGCCGCGCGCGGTGGCCGACGGCTCGGACCTCGAGGCCCGGACCGCGATGGCCAACGCTGCCACGATCGCCGGCCTGGCGTTCTCGAACGCGTTCGTCGGCGTCGACCACGCGCTCGCGCACGCCGCCGGGGCCCGGTTCGGGATCCCGCACGGTCGCGCCTGCGGGATCTTCCTGCCGCACGTCCTGCGCTACAACGCGTCGCTGCCGACGAAGTTCATGCCGGCGCCCGGCTACTCGGCCTACGTCGCGCCCGAGAAGTACGCGCAGGCTGCCTGGATCCTCGGGGTCGGCGGCCGCGACGAGGCGGCGCGGCGCGAAACGCTGTTCGCCCGGGTCGACGACCTCCTCGACACCGTCGGCATCCCGAAGTCCCTGGCCGAGGCGGGCGTGACGCGCGAGGAGTTCGACGCGGCGCTGCCCGATCTCGCGCGCCTGGCCTTCACGGACGCGAGCATGCGGACCAACCCCCGGATCCCGCTGCTCGGCGAACTCGTGGAGCTGTTCCAGGCGGGGTTCGAGGGGCGGGGCTGAGGCCGCACCGCGCCCCCGCCGGGCGCGCGGCGGCAGCGGCGCCCTCAGCGCGAGGGCGCCGCGCGCCGGCGGTGCAGCGCCTTGTCGGCCTCGACTGCTCCGAGGTAGGCGACGGCGATCGCGACGATGAGCAGCCAGTGCGCCGCCGCCAGCGGCTGAAGCTCCAGCACATCCCGCGCGGCCGGGAGTGACACGAGCAGGATCTGCAGGGCGATGGTCGCGGACACCGCGGCGATCAGCGGGCGGTTCGTGAACGGGCCCAGGCGCCGGAGCGAGACGCGTTCGGAGCGCATGCCGAAGCCGCCGGCGAGTTCGGAGAACGCGATCGACGTGAACAAGACCGTCTGCCATGCCTCGTCGCCGGCGTTCCAGAGCACGTAGACCGGCACGAAGGTCAGGACGGTCAGCACGGCGCCGCGCCGGGCGATCCGCGCGCCCCGGTCGGCTCCCAGCAGGCTCTCGCCCAGGGGGGTGGGCGGACGGCGCATGACGCCGGGCTCGGGCGGCTCGACGGCGAACGCCATCGCCGGCAGCCCGTCGGTGACGAGGTTCAGCCACAGGATCTGCAGCGGCAAGAGGGGGATCGGCATGCCGGCCAGCGGCCCGATCACCATGACTGCGACCTCCGCCAGGTTGCCGCTGAGGATGTTGCGGATGAACTTGCGGATGTTGTCGAAGACGACCCGGCCCTCGCCGACGGCGCCGACGATCGTGGCGAAGTTGTCGTCCTGGAGCACCATGTCACCGGCGTCCTTGGTCACGTCGGTGCCGGTGATGCCCATGGCCACGCCGATGTCGGCCTGCTTGAGCGCGGGCGCGTCGTTGACGCCGTCGCCGGTCATGGCGACCACCTCCCCGTCGCGCTGCAGCGCCTTGACGATCCGCAGCTTGTCCCGCGGCGAGACGCGGGCGTAGACCGACGTGCGACTCGCGATCTCGGCCAGCTCGCGGTCGTCGGGCGCCGCGAGCGAGGCCCCCGTGACGGCGCCCTCACCGGGGGCGGCCAGGCCGAGATCGCGCGCGATCGCCAGCGCCGTCAGCGGGTGATCCCCGGTGATCATGACGACGCGGATCCCGGCGTCACGGCAGGTGGCCACGGCGTCGCGAACCTCGGGCCGCGCCGGGTCGATCATGCCCTCGAGCCCCAGCAGCGTCAGCCCTGACTCCAGGGCGTCGCCGGCGGGCACGGCCTCCGCATCGGGCCAGACGCGCATCGCGACGCCCAGCACGCGCACGCCCTCGCGGGCGAGCTGCTCTGCCGCCTGCAGCGCCCTGCCGCGCAGCTCCCGGTCCAGCGCGACGGCCTCGCCTCCGACGTCCACGGTCTCGTAGCACGCCAGCAGCCGGTCCAGCGCGCCCTTCGTGAACGAGACCCGGCCTCCGGGCGGTCCGAGCCGCTCGATCGCGAAGGCCTCCCCGAGCCACTCGGGGGCCGCGCCGAGGTCCGCGGGGAGCGCGTGCACCGTGGTCATGCGCTTGCGCTCGGAGTCGAAGGGCAGCTCGTCGACGCGCGGCGCGGCGGCCTCCATCGCCGCCTTCTCGAGGCCGTGCTGCGTGGCCACCGCGGCGAGCGCGATCTCCGTCGGATCGCCGAGCCAGGAGCCGTCCGTTCCCCGGGCGGCGTCGTTGCACAGCGCCCCGCCCGCCAGCAGCAGGCGCAGCGTCGGACGGTCGCGCAATGCCTCGGCGTCGGACGCTGCCGCGGTGCGCTCGTCGGTCAGATCACGCCGTTCGCCCGCCATGTCGAGCACCACCACGGTCATCCGGTTCTGCGTCAGCGTGCCGGTCTTGTCCGAGCAGATCGTCGTCACCGAGCCGAGCGTCTCCACGGCGTACAGACGCCGGATCAGCGCGTTGCGGCGCAGCATCCGCTGGGCGCCGAGCGTGAGCGTGATCGTCACGACCGCCGGCAGGCTCTCCGGAATGGCGGCGACGGCGAGGCTCACGGCGGTCAGCACGAGCGTGTCCAGCGGCTCCCCGCGGGTGAGCTCGAGCACGAAGACCACAGCCACGATCAGGCCGGCCGCCAGGGCGAGCCGCCGGACGAGGACGTCGAGGCGCTGCTGCAGCGGCGTCCGGCCCTCGTCCGCCCCCTGCAGGAGGCGGGCGATGCGGCCCAGCTCCGCGTCCATGCCGGTCGCGGTCACGAGCAGCGTGCCGCGTCCTGCGGCGACGATCGTGCCCGAGAAGGCCATCGACGTGCGCTCCGCCAGCGGCGCCGCAGCCGCGACCGGCGCCGGGTCCTTGCCGACGGGGACGGACTCACCGGTCAGCGGCGACTCCACGATCCGCAGCGCGTGCGCCTCCGCCAGCCGGCCGTCGGCCGGCACGCGCGTCCCTGCCTCCAAGTGCACGAGGTCGCCGGGGACGACCTCCCAGGCCCCCAGCTGCTGCGGCCTTCCGTCGCGCACGACGACCACCGTCGGTGTCGCCATGGCCTGCAGTGCGGCCATCGCCTTCTCCGCCCGGTACTCCTGACGGAACCCGATCCAGGCATTGAGCGCCACGACCACGAAGATCACCACGGCTTCGGTGACGTCGCCGAGCGCCGCCGACAGCACGCCGGCGGCGGCCAGCAGCAGGATCATCGGCGCGGTCAGCTGAGCGAGCAGGATCCGCGCCGGGCTGACGCCCGCCCCGGCCTGCAGCTCGTTCGGCCCGTGGCGGGCCAGCCGGCCCGCCACATCGGCAGCCCGAAGCCCGCGCGCGGGATCCGTGCCGAGCCGCCGAGCGACCTCTTCCACCGGCATCGCGTGATCGGGCGCAGGCCCGGCGTCAGCCACGACTCGGGCACCCCGATGGCGTGGGCCCTGGGCGCCAGCAGCCACCGGTTCGCACGGAAGCCGCCAGGGTGTCGATGCGGTTGGCGAACATGGACTGCGGGGCCGGTGGGCTTCGCCGATGCCGGGCTGCCGTTCGACGGCGCTGACGCTCGGGTGGCGCGGTCGCCCACGCTAGAGGATCCATTCCGTGTCCGCGTGCGCGCGGGGCGCCCCCGGCCGGCGCGATCGATTCGGTGTCCGCGTGCGCGGAGGCGTAATCGCTGATCTGATCTACGCGCCGGCGGGCAGCACCCAGCCGGCCATCGCGGCGAGGTGGGCCGCCGCGGCGGCGATCACGAAGCCGTGGAAGACCTCGTGGAAGCCGAAGGTCGCGGGCCAGGGGTCCGGCCGCTGCGTCGCGTAGATCACGGCGCCGACCGAGTAGAGCAGCCCGCCGGCCCCAAGCAGCAGCAGCGGCCACAGCGGCAGCCCGGCGATCAACTGGGGGAGGGCGAGCAGCGCGCACCAGCCCAGCGCGAGGTAGGTGGCTGCGGTCAGCCAGCGCGGCGCACCGATCCAGAAGACCGACAGCAGCACGCCGCCCAGCGCGCCCAGCCAGACCCCGGCGAGCACGAGGATCTGCGTCGTGCCGTGGAGCACGAGCAGAGCGATCGGCGTGTAGCTGGCGGCGATGAACACGAAGATCGTGCTGTGGTCGATGCGCCGGAGCAGCGGACGCCAGCGCACGTCCCAGGGCCAGCGGTGGTAGAGGCTCGAGCCCGCGAAGAGCGCGGACAGGCCGGCGCCGTAGACGATCGCCGCCGTGCGGGCGACGCCAGCGGGGGCGAGCACGATGAGCGCCGCCGCCGCCGCGACTGCCGCCCACGCCGCGTACGCGTGCGAAACGCCTCGCAGCCGGGGCTGTCCGAGCCGGACCGCGAGGTCGTGGGCACGGCTCACGCGGCCTGCTCCTCCATCAGGCGCCGGACGCGCCCTTCGTCGACGTGCGCGGGCTCGGTGGCGGCGATGAACTCGTTGACGGCGGCCACGAACGCGACGGGCTCGTCACGGAACGGGAAGTGCCCGGCGTCGTCGAAGACGACCAGCTGGCTGTGGGGCATCAGGTCGTGCGCGGCACGTGCATGGGCGACGGGGATCATGGGGTCGCGCGCGCCCCAGATGATCAAGGTTGGCATCTCGGCGGCGAGGTAGAGGCGGTCGCGTGCGTTCACCCGCTGGCCGCCCGGGTCGATGATCGAGCGGGCGGTGTGGAGGAAGGCGCGCAGCGCATCCCCGTCCTCCAAGGTGGCGAAGCCGTCGGCGATCCCGCTGATGTCGGGGCTGGGGCGCAGGCCGAGGCGGCCCAGGAACCGGCCCGCTGCCGCGCCGGCGCCCAGGATGCCGGTGCTCGCCAGCGCCGGCAGCACCCAGTCGGACCCCGGCAGCGTGGCCGCACGCAGCATGAGGTGGACCTCGCGGCCCAGGCCCCCGCTCGACACCAGGATCAGGCGCTTGGTCCGCTCGGGGAACTGATAGGAGAACTGCATCGCGATGCCGCCGCCCAGCGAGTGGCCGACCACGGTCGCGTGCTCGTGGCCGAGCGCGATCATCAGGTCGCGCACGCCGCTGGCGTAGGCGCCGAGCGAGTAGTCGCCCATCGGCTTGGCGGACTCGCCGTGGCCGAGCAGGTCGGGCGCGATCACGGTGTGGTGCTCGGCCAGGCCGGGAAGCACGTCGCTCCAGCTCTCCGAACTCGAGGTGATGCCGTGCAGGAGCAGGAGCGGGGGCCCCTCGCCGAGGATCCGGTAGGAGACCTCGTGGCCGTGCAGGCAGATTCGGCGGGCCTCGCCCGCGGGGTGCGACCCGATCGGTTCAGATGCCATCGGGCGATGATACACCGATCAGCGTCACATGAAACAGCGTAGATTACCCCCATGGTTCGGCCCGATCCGCCCGGCATGACCATCGACGAGCTCGCGCGCGAGACCGGGATGACCGTGCGCAACATCCGCGCCCACCAGTCCCGCGGCCTGCTGCCGCCCCCCGAGGTGCGGGCGCGGACCGGGTACTACGGGCCCGACCACGCGTCGCGGCTGCGCCTGATTCAGGAGCTGCAGTCCGCCGGGTACAACCTCGCGGCGATCAAGCACCTCCTCGAGCGGTCGGGCGGCTCGACGGCCGACCTCCTGCGCTTCGCCGACACCCTCCTCGACCCCGCCGGCGCCGAGGAGCCCGAGGTCGTCGACCTCGCCGATCTCGGCCAGCGGTTCGGCCCCGATCCAGACCGCAAGCTGCTCGGTCGCGCCGTGAAGCTCGGGCTGCTCGTGCCCCTGGGCGGCGACCGCTACGAGGTGCCCAGCCCGGCGATCCTGCGGGCCGGCGAGGCCGTCGTCGGGCTCGGCGTGCCGCTCGGCAAGGCGCTCGACGCCGCCGACCGGATGATCCGCGGGGCCGACAGCGCCGCCCGGGCGTTCGTGAAGCTCTATCTCGACCAGGTCTGGCGTCCGTTCGAAGAGGCCGGCCGGCCGGAGGAGTCCTGGCCGGAGGTGAGCCGCTCCCTGGAGGCGCTGCGCCCGCTCGTCCGCGAGGCGTTCGCGGCGGCGATCGACCAGCGCACGACGCGGGGGATCGAGTCGGCGTTCGGTCGCGAGCTCGAGAAGCGCGCGAAGGGGTGAGGGCGGGTTCGATCGCGGGCGGCGGCGGTGCCGCTGCCGGCGCCGATGTATCCCTCCGGCCCGCCCGGGCGTCTGTCGGTCGACATCCAGAGACCGTTGAACCGATTGGAGGACGTCATGAAGCGCAACATGGGAACCGCGGATCGCCTGATCCGGACCCTCGTGGTGGCGCCGGTCGCCATCATCGCCGGGATCGTCGTCGGCGGCGTCGGCGGCATCGTGCTGTTCGTCGTCGCGGCCATCATGCTCGCGACCTCGGCCGTCGGCTCGTGCCCGCTGTACCTCCCGTTCGGCCTGTCCACGTGCCGGACGAAGGGCGGCGGCGCCGAGCCGCGGATGTCCTAGCCTCGACCCGCATGACCGATGACCGCGCGCACTCCGCCCAGGCGCAGCGCCTCGACGCCGACCGGCTCGGGGCGCTCGCCGCGGCGGAGGCGCCCGCGCTCTTTCGCATGGCGCGCTCGGTCGTGCGCGACGACGGCGTCGCCGAGGACCTCGTGCAGGCGGCGTTCCTGCGCGCGCTCGAGCGGGCGGAGCAGTTTCGGGGCGGGGATCCCGCCGCGTGGCTGCGGCGGATCCTCTGGAATCTCGCGGTCGACCAGGCCCGGCGCGGCGGACGGGAGATCGCCGTCGACACGCTGGAGGAGCGGTGGGCCGACGACGCCTACACGGTCGACAGCGCCGTCGTCGTCGCCCGCGCCGAGACGCGGGCCGAGCTGGAGGACGCCGTGATCCACCTGCCGTTCATCCTCCGGGCCGCCGTCGTGCTCCACGACGTCGAGGGCTGGACGACCGCGCGGATCGCCGAGGCGTTCGGCATCGGCCTGCCGGCGGCCAAGCAGCGCCTGCGGCGCGGCCGGATGGCGCTCGTGACCGCGCTGGCGCAGGGCGTCGAGCGCCGGGAGGCGCTCGCGGGCGTGCCGCTGCGCTGCTGGGACGCCCGCATCCAGGTCTCCGACTACATGAACGACGAGCTCGACGAGCCGGCCCGAGCCCGGCTCGAGGCCCATCTCGCCGCCTGCCCGACCTGCCCGCCGCTGTACGCGTCGCTCGTGGGCGTCCGCGCCTCGCTGGGCGGCTTGCGCGACTCCGACGCCGTCGTCCCGCCGGGGCTCGTCGACCGGATCACGGGGGAGCTCGGCGGCGGCGGCGCGCTGGCGCGGCCCTGACGCGCGCCGCGCCGCGCTCGGACCGGATAGCGTCCGCCGCCATGGCGGCCGACTACCCCCCGATCGAGGACCACGGCCTGATCGGCGACCTGCAGACCACGGCCCTCGTCGCCCGCAACGGCACGATCGACTGGTTCTGTGCGCCGCGGTTCGACTCGCCGAGCATCTTCGCCGCGCTGCTGGACGCCGACAACGGCGGCGCGTTCCGAATCGCACCGGTCGTCGAGGACTGCGTCGTCAAGCAGCTCTACCTGCCCGACACCGCGGTCCTGGTCACGCGGTTCCTCACCGAGGACGGCGTCGGCGAGCTTCTGGACTTCATGCCCGTCCACGACGCGCAGATCGCGACCGACGTGCACCGGATCGTCCGGATCGTGCGCACGGTGCGCGGGGAGGTGACCTATCGCCTCTCGTGCTCGCCCCGCCTGGACTACGGCCGCCAGGCCCACGGCCTCGACCTCACCGATCACCACGCGACGTTCACGAGCCCGATCCTCGAAGTGGCGCTGCACTCGACGGCGCCGCTGCGGCGCACCGGCACCGACGTCCACGCCGAGTTCACGCTGCGGGCCAACGAGGTCGGCGGCGCGATGCTCGCCACCGGCGACACCGAGTTCCCCGAGGGCGCGCTGGCCCGCCAGCGGATCGGCGGCCTCTTCGACGAGACGACGCGCTTCTGGCGCGACTGGATCGCCCAGTCCTCCTACACCGGCCGCTGGCGGGAGATGGTCACCCGTTCGGCGATCACGCTCAAGCTGATGACCTACGCGCCCACCGGGGCGCTGGTCGCGGCCCCGACGGCCGCGCTGCCCGAGCAGGTCGGCGGCGAGCGCAACTGGGACTACCGCTTCACCTGGATCCGCGACGCGTCGTTCTCGCTCTCGGCGCTCATGAACCTCGGCTTCACCGGCGAGGCCACGGCCTTCCTGCGCTGGCTCGGCGACCGCGTCCGCGAGCAGGCCGGCGACGCCTCGGGCCCGCTGAAGATCATGTACCGCGTCGACGGAAGCTCGGATCTCGACGAGCAGTCCCTGCACCACCTCGAGGGCTACCGCGGCTCGTCGCCCGTGCGGATCGGCAACGGCGCCGCCGACCAGCTGCAGCTCGACATCTACGGCGAGGCGGTCGACGCGATCCACTCGGCCGTGATGCTCGGCGGCTCGTTGCCGTGGGCGGGCTGGCAGAACGTCTGCGAGATCGTCGACTGGCTGGCGACGAACTGGGACCAGCCCGACGAGGGGGTCTGGGAGACGCGGGGCGGCCGCCAGGACTTCCTCTACTCGCGGATCATGTCCTGGGTCGCGTTCGACCGGGCACTGCGGATCGCCGCGGCCCGGGGGCTGCCGTGCGACGTCGCGACGTGGACGGCGGCGCGCGACGCGATCTACCGCCAGATCATGGAGCGCGGGTTCGACCCCGCGCAGCGGGCGTTCGTCCAGCACTACGACACGAAGGTGCTCGACGCATCGGTGCTGAAGATGCCGCTCGTCGGCTTCATCGCCGCCGACGACCCGATGTGGCTGTCGACGCTGGACCGGATGGCGCAGGAGATCGTCTCCGACAGCCTCGTCTACCGCTACAACCCGTCGGCGTCCCCGGACGGGCTGGCCGGCGACGAGGGCACCTTCTCGCTGTGCACGTTCTGGTACGTCGACGCGCTGGCCCGCGCGGGGCGCCTCGACGAGGCCCGGCTGACCTTCGAGAAGATGCTCACCTACGCCAACCACCTCGGGCTCTACTCCGAGGAGATCGGACCGACCGGCGAGCAGCTCGGGAACTTCCCGCAGGCCTTCACGCACCTCGCGCTGATCAACGCCGCCGTGCGGCTCGACGCGCGGCTGAACGAGGCGGCGCCGGCGAGCGCCCGCCTCATCTGAGCGTCGTGGCGGCAGCCGCCGCGCTGCTCGCGGCCAGCCAGGAGCCCGCGATGCCCGGGTGGGCGATCGCCCTGATCTTCGCGATCCCGGTCACGATCATGGCGGTCCTCTTCACGCGCGCCGCGCGGCTGCGAGCCCGCCAGTCGAAGGCGCGGCGCAGCCCGCTCGCCCGCAAGGTGCCCGGCGTGCCGATCGGCTCGTCGGCGGCGATCGCCGACGGCGGCCAGGTGCCGTGGGAGAACCTGCTCGACGCGCTGGCCCTGGCGCCCGAGGACCACGGACCCAAGGACGGCATGCCGCACGACGAGGGCTGGATGGGAACGATGCTCGGGCTGAAGTCGCGGATGCACAGCGGCACCGGGCCCGACGAGCCGCATGTCTTCTGGGGCGAGCATCGCGGACGCCAGGTGCTCATCCGCCTCGGGCCCGACGAGAAGGCCCAGGGCGGCGAGCTGATGTCGAACCGCCGCCTGCTGTCGATCGTGCTGGTGCGGGCCGACCTCCCGCCGTTCGAACTGCGCGGCGAGGACGGCGAGATCGTGCCCGCCGACGGGACCGACCTTCCGGGCGCCGTCGCCGCGACGATCGTCTCGCTCGCGCCCTCGCCCGACGTGTGGCGCCGCCTGCGGATCGCCGCAGGCCCGGAGGGCATCGTGGCCGTCCGTCCGTTGATCGACGATTTCCTCAGCGGATGGGTCTACGACCTGTGGCTGCTCGAGCGCCTGGCGGACGATGCTGGCGCGCCGCCGCTCCCGCGCAAGCGGATCGGGCCGGCCTGGAAGATCCCGTATGGCATGGGCCGCGCCTGAGCGCCATCAGTAGTTTGCCGGTGCGTCGCCGGGCGGGCCGCCGGGCAATCACGGAGCAACGGCGGTATCGCCGCCGGATGCGACCGCTGAAACCCCCGCGTACCGTCTCGCGCGGGGAGCGATCGGTCACAACAGCGGAGAGCGGGTGAGGAGCACGTCATGACGGGGAGGCCGAAGATTCAGCGCGTGCCGATCGTGGCGATGCCGCCGGAGCGGTTCGCGACGGTCGCGGGGCCGGAGCAGTGGGCCGAGTTCCGCGACCTCATCGAGCGGGCCGGCGAGGCCCTGCGTGGCCGCGTCGTGTGGTCGGTGAACTCGACCGCGCGCGGCGGCGGCGTGGCCGAGATGCTCGTCTCGCTGACGGCGTATGCGCGCGGCGCCGGCGTCGACTCGCGCTGGCTGGTGATCGAGGGCGATCCAGACTTCTTCGAGGTCACCAAGCGCATCCACAACCACCTCCACGGCGCGCCGGGCGACGGCGGCGACCTCGGAGCGACGGAGCGCGCGATCTACGAGCGCACGCTGTCGGCGAACGCCGAGGAGCTCGTGCGCCTCGTGCGCCCGCAGGACATCGTCCTGCTCCACGACCCGCAGACGGCCGGCCTCGTCGACGCCGTCAAGGAGCGCGGTGCGATCACGATGTGGCGGGCGCACATCGGCCTCGACCTGCCCAACGACATCGCGCGCAACGCGTGGCAGTTCCTGCTGCCGTACGTGCAGAACGCCGACGCGTTCATCTTCTCCCGCTCGGCCTACGTCTGGGAGGGCCTGCCGGAGGAGAAGGTCTGCATCGTGCCGCCGTCGATCGACGCCTTCTCGGCCAAGAACATCGGCCTCACGCCGCCGCATGTCCTCGGCGTCCTCAACGCCTGCGGGCTGCTCGACGAGGGGGAGTACGGGGACCCGACGTTTTCCCGGCGCGACGGCACGCCGGGGCGCGTCGACCGGAAGGCCGAGATCATCGAGGCTGAGCCGCTGAGCCCCGACGATCGCATCGTCATGCAGGTCTCCCGCTGGGACAAGCTCAAGGATCCGATCGGCGTGATGCG
This sequence comes from uncultured Solirubrobacteraceae bacterium, assembly GCA_964512905.1. Taxonomy (GTDB): domain Bacteria; phylum Actinomycetota; class Thermoleophilia; order Solirubrobacterales; family Solirubrobacteraceae; genus CANJIV01. Next base: position 1,900 of record CAZEKK010000048.1, on the reverse strand, counting down.
GGGCTTCGTCGAGCACGTCCTGCCGCACAGCGCGGCGCATCTCGTGCTCGCCGGCCCCGCGGTGGCAGCGGTCAGCGACGATCCTGAGGGGCTCGAGGTCTGGCACCAGACGTGCGGGTTCTTCGAGTCGCTGCCGTACGACCTGCGCCGCCAGGTGCACCTCGCGGCGCTGCCGATGGAGGATCCCGAGGAGAACGCGGTGATCGTCAACGCGCTGCAGCGCCACTCGACCGTCGTGATCCAGAAGAGCCTCGCCGAGGGCTTCGGCCTCACGGTGGCCGAGGCGATGTGGAAGGGCCGCCCGCTGGTGGCGAGCCGCATCGGGGGGATCCAGGACCAGATCGAGGACGGCGTCAGCGGCATCCTCATCGAGCCGCGCGACCTGGAGGCGATGGGCGCAGCCGTCTGCCGGCTGCTCGACCACCCCAGGCTCGCCGAGGGCATGGGCGCCGAGGCAGCCGAGCGCGTGCGCGACCACTTCCTCGGCCCGCGCCACCTCGGCCAGTACTTCGCGATCTTCAAGGCCATCATGACCGGGGAGCCGATCCCGCGGGGCGAGGTCTCGGCGTGACCGCACGCGACCGCTCGGGAGCCGCCCCGCTGCACGTGGTGAGCGGCGCGGGCGGGCCGCGAACGGCCCGCCCGCGGCTCGTCCGGTCATGGATCGCCGCTGACCTTCCACGTCCCAGGACTTCGTGTCATGCCTGGGTGGCGTCGACACTCCCGGCCGCCGGGACAGGCCGCCGGCGCATGGCCGGCGCGGAGCCCGGCTGGGCGCGCGAAGGCGCCCCGGCCGAGTGGGCAATCCGCCGGTGCCGCGGAGGCTACCGCGCGAGGCCGGCCGCAGCGCTTCCGCGAGCGCGATCCGCGAGGATGTCCTGACCATGTTCGAGGTCCGTCTGCACGGCCGGGGAGGACAGGGCGTCGTGACCGCGGCGGAGCTGCTGTCCGTCGCCGCCTTCCGCGAGGGCCGCCACGCGCAGGCGTTCCCGACGTTCGGATCCGAGCGCACGGGAGCGCCGGTGACGTCGTTCTGCCGGATCGCCGACGCGGAGATCCGCGCCCGCGAGCCGATCGCCGAGCCCGACGCGGTGATCGTGCAGGACCCGACCCTGCTGCACCAAGTGGACGTCTTCGGCGGGCTGCGGCCCGAGGGCTACGTCCTCATCAACTCGTCACGCGGCGCCGAGGAGCTCGGCCTCGCCGACCTCGCCGCCCGCCTGCCGGCCGGACACATCTTCACCGTGCCCGCCACCGAGATCGCCCGCGAGGAGTTCGGCCGGCCGCTGCCGAACGCCGCCCTGCTCGGCGCCCTGGCCGCCGCCACCGGCCTGATCTCGCTCGATTCGGTGGCCGCCGCCATCCGCGAGCGGTTCAGCGGCAGCGTCGGCGAGGGCAACGTCGCGGCCGCGGCCCGGGCCCACGAGGTCGTCGCCCAGGACCGCACGGAGCCCGCCAATGCTTGAGCAGATCGAAGGCTCCCAGGCCGTCGCCAAGGCCGTCGCCGCCTGCCGGCCGGAGGTCATCTGCGCGTATCCGATCTCGCCGCAGACCCACATCGTCGAGGCGCTGTCCGATCTCGTCCGCTCGGGCTCGCTGTCGCCGTGCGAGTACATCAACGTCGAGTCGGAGTTCGCGGCGATGTCGGTCGGCATCGGCGCCTCGGCCGCGGGGGCGCGCACGTACACCGCGACGGCCAGCCAGGGGCTGCTCTTCATGGTCGAGGCGGTCTACAACGCCTCCGGCCTGGGGCTGCCGATCGTGATGACCGTCGCCAACCGGGCGATCGGCGCGCCGATCAACATCTGGAACGACCACTCGGACTCGATGTCCCAGCGCGACTCCGGCTGGATCCAGCTCTACGCGGAGACCAACCAGGAGGCCGCCGACCGGCACGTGC
>CAZEKK010000047.1:4593-12829 GCA_964512905.1 uncultured Solirubrobacteraceae bacterium | reverse complement strand
GCTAGGCTGATGCGACGCTGCGCCCGCACGCCGACGATGCCGATCGGAGTCGCGATGAACCCCAAGGTGGACGCCTACATCGCCCGGTCTGCGACGTGGCCGGCGGAGATGACGGAGCTGCGGAGCGTCCTGCTCGGCTGCGGGCTGGACGAGGAGCTCAAGTGGGGCAAGCCCTGCTACGTGCACGAGGGCAGCAACATCGCGATCGTCCAGGAGATGAAGGGCTTCCTCGCCCTCATGTTCTTCAAGGGGGCGCTGCTGCCCGACGCGGCGGGCGTCCTCGAGGACCAGGGGCCGAACTCGCGCTCGGCCCGCCGCATGCGGTTCACGTCGGTCGACGACGTGGGGAGGCTGGCCGGGGCCGTGACAGGGTGCGTCCAGGAAGCCGTTGCCGCGGAGGAGGCCGGCCTGGACGTCGGCCCGCCGCCCGAGCTCGTCCTGGCCGAGGAGCTCCAGCAGCGCCTCGACGGCGACCCCGCCCTCAAGGCCGCCTTCGAGGCGCTGACCCCAGGGCGCCGGCGCGAGTACAACCTCCACGTCTCGGATGCCAAGCAGGCGTCGACCCGCGCGGCGCGGGTCGAGAAGCACGTCCCGAAGATCCTGGCGGGCAAGGGCCTGCGCGACCGGTAGCCGCGGGTTTCGGCGACCGGGCCTCCCGGCCGCGGCAGCGTCATTCCTGCGACGCTCCCCGCATCATGTGCTGTGCCACGAACCGCGCGCGCGGCCCGGCCTGCCATCTCCCGGGCACGCGAAGCTGAGAGGCCGCCGGTCCGGTGCCGCGCTTCCCCAACGTCCTCGGCCGCTTCCGGCGCTTTCTCGCGCCGCCGGGCCGCCCGGGGCAGGCGCTCGGCGTGCCGGCCTCCGGCGACGACGCGGCCGCCGAGCTCGGCCCCCTGCTGGCCCGGCTCGAGGCGATCGACGCGCACGCCCGGGAGATCGAGGAGCAGGCCGAGGCGGAGGCCCGAGCCATCCTCGAGCGCGGCGAGCGCGAGCGCTCCGCGATCCTCGAGCAGGGGCGCATGCGTGCGGAGGCCGAGCGGGTCAGAGCCGCTGCGGAGCAGCGGGCGCAGGCGCAGCGCTCCGGGGAGGCTGCCCGCGCCGCCGCCCGCGAAGAGGCCGCGCGGATCCGGGCCCAGCGCGAGGCTGCCGTCGCGGAGCTGGCCGAGGAGGTGGCGGCGTGCGTGAAGCGGACCGGCCGCTGACCCCCGGCTGGGTGGCGGGGAGCGTCAGGGCCCGCCACCTGCTGGCCCGCCGCCTCGGCCGTGAGCAGGCGTGGGAGCTGGCCGGAGCGGCCTCGCTGGACGATGCCCTCGCCCGGCTCTCCGGCAGCGCCTACGGTCGCGGCGTACGCCCGGGCCTCGGGCTCGCCGCCGCCCAGCGCGGCATCGCCGAGACGGTCGTGTGGCACGTGCGCGTGCTGGCCGGATGGGTCCCCCCGCCGGCCCTCGAGCCGATGCGGGCGCTGGCCGCCGGGTTCGAGCTGGCCAACGTCGAGGATCGCCTCGCCTACCTGGCGGGCGGCGAGCTCCCGACGCCGCTCGAGCTCGGCGGCCTCGCCCGCGCCTGGCCGCGCCTCGCCGCGGCCCAGAGCGTGGCCGACCTGCGCGCCGGACTCGCCCGGTCGCCCTGGGGGGACCCCGGCGGCGATGAGCCGGCGGTGATCGGCCTCGGGCTTCGGCTGGCGTGGGCGCGCCGGGTGCTCGGCGCGGTGCCGGAGGCGGCCGCGTGGGCCGCCGGCGGGGTTGCCCTCCTGCTGGCCCGCGAGCTGCTCCTGGCGGGCCGACCGGCCGAGGCGCTCGTCGCGCTCCGGCCACCGGGGGTCGGCTCGCGCTGGCCGCAGGCCGACGATCTCGGGTCGCTGCGGGCCGCGCTGCCGACCGCGGCAGCCTGGGTGCTCGCCGGCATCGAGGATCCGGCCGAGCTCTGGCGCGCCGAAGCGGGATGGTGGCGCCGGGTGCAGGACGACGCCACGCGCCTGGCCCGGCACGCCCACCTGGGCCGGGCCACGGTGATCGGCACCGTCGCGCTGCTCGCCGTCGACGGCTGGCGCACCTCCGGGGCGCTCGAGGTCGCGGCCCGCGGCGGGAGCGGCGCCGCCATGGAGGTGTTCGAGGAAGTTGGCTGAGCGCACTCCAGCCGCCATGAGCCGGGTTGCCGTGGTCGCGCCGGCCACCCGGCTGCGCGCGACGCTCGTCGTCCTGGCCGGGAGCGGGACCGTCCAGCTCGTGGGCCCGCAGTCCGCCGCGCACGGCGAGGCGGTCGAGGCGCTGCGGCGCCTCGAGCGCGGCGCGCCGGGCGCGCGGACGCCGTCGCCGCGGCTCAGCGAGCAGCCGCCCGACATCGGGGCGCTCGAACGCCGGGGCAGCGGTGATCTGCTGGCCGGCGAGGTCGAGCTCGCGCGCCGGGCGCAGGCCGCCGTGCGCCGCGGACGCTTCGCCGCCCTGGTGGCCTGGGTGCCCGCCGACGCGCTCCCCGCGCTCGCCGAGCGCCTCGCCCGCGTGGGCGCCGCCGCCGTGCCGCTGCCCCGTCCGGCACTCGTGGAGCCGCCGACGCTGCTGCGCTCCGGCCGCGTGTCGGCGCGCTTCCGCCCGCTCGTGGACACCTACGGGGCGACCCGCTATGCCGACGTCGATCCCACGCCGTTCGCCGCGGCCTCGTTCGTGCTCATGTTCGGAATGATGTTCGGCGACGTCGGGCACGGACTGCTGCTCGCCGCCTTCGGCCTCTACCTGCGGCGATCGAAGGCGGCTCGCCTGCAGGGCTTGCGCCCGCTGTGGGCCTTTCCGTTCGCCGGCGGCCTGGCCGCCGCCGCTTTCGGCCTGCTCTACGGGGAGGCGTTCGGGCCGACCGGACTCGTTCCCGCCCTCTGGGTCTCCCCGCTGGACGACTATCTGCAGCTGCTCCCCGCGGCGGTCGGCGTGGGCGCGCTGCTCCTCTCGGTGGGGTACGGGTTCGGCGTCCTGAACCGCTGGCGCGAGGGCGGGCTGCGCGCGGCCCTGCTCGCGCCGTCCGGGATCGCCGGGTTCGCGACGTTCGCCGGCGGCGGGCTGGTCGCGCTGGCGATCTTCTTGGACCGGCCTGCGGTGGCGGTCGCCGGCGTGGCCGTGGCACTGGGCGGGATGGCGCTGCTGCTCGCCGGGTTCACCGCCGAGGCCGGCCTGTCGCCCGCGGGGATCACCCAGGCGGTGGTCGAGCTGCTCGACGCGGTCGTCCGCATCGCCGCGAACCTCGTGTCCTTCGTGCGGCTGGCCGCCTTCGGCCTGATGCACGCCGCGCTGAGCTCGATCGTGCTCGACGGCGCCAGCGCCCTGTGGGGCCTCGGCGCCCTCGGCGCCGTCGCGGCCGTGGTCGTCTTCGTCGTCGGCAGCGCCGCGGCGCTCGCGCTCGAGGCGCTCGTCGCCGTCATCCAGGCGATGCGGCTGGAGTACTACGAGCTGTTCTCGCGGGTCTATGCTGGCGAGGGCGTGCCGTTCGAGCCCTGGAGAATCCCCGTCGTGAGTGAGGATCAGTCCGCATGATCGCTTCGCTGCTGCTGGCCGCGCCGGTCGCGCTCGTCGCGGGGCTGCTGGTCGCGGCCTGGTCGCGGCGGACCCCCCGCCTGGCGCTGCGGCGGCTGGCTGCCGTCAACGCCGTCGTGGGCCTCGGGGCGCTGGCGCTCGCCGCCGCCCTCGGCCTCGGCCTGGCCGACTCGGCCCTGGCGGCCAGCTCGACCAGCGCCTCCGGTGACGCCCTGATCGCCGCCGGGATCGCGATCGCCGGGTCGTCGATCGGTGCGGCGATCGCCGTCGCCTACACCGGCGCCGCGGCGCTGGCCACGATCAGCGAGAAGCCGGAGCTGTTCGGCCGGGCGATGGTCATCGTCGGGCTGGCGGAGGGGATCGCGATCTACGGCCTGGTGATCGCCATCGTCCTCATCGGCAAGGCGTGAGCACCGCCGCGGCCATCGGCGAGGAGGTTCGCGTGGCGGGGTTTGCCCTCGCCGGGGTGGAGGTCCACGCGGCTGCCGACGACGCCGCCGCGCGGGCGGCATTCACGGCGCTGCCGGAGGACGTCGCCTGCCTCATTCTCACGGAGGCCGCGTGCGCCGCGCTGGGCCCGCGCCTGGCCGACCGGCCGTCGCTGACCTGGGTGGTGCTGCCGCAGTGACCGAGGCCCCGGCGGAGCTCGCGGTCGCGACCGAGGCGCTGCTCGCCGAGGCGCGGGCCAACGCCAGCCGGGTGCTCGGCGAGGCGCAGGCGCAGGCGCAGGCGCGGGCGCAGGCGGCGCGCCGCGATGCGGACGAGCTGATCGAGCGCGCCAAGGCGCGTGGCGCCGCAGCGGGCCGCCTCGAGGCTGCGCACGACGAGGCGGTGCAGCGCGTGCTCGCGCAGGCGGACGTGCTCGCCGCCCAGCGCGAGAGCTACGAGGCGCTGCGCCGCGCGGCGCGGGCCGCCGCGCTGGCGGTGCGCGACGATCCCGGCTACCCGGACCTGCTGGACCGCCTGGCGGTGGCCGCGCGCCGGGACCTCGGCGACGCGGCCGAGCTCGAGATCGACCCGCCCGCGGCCGGCGGCGTGCGGGCAGCGGCCGGCAGCCGGCGCGTGGACTACACGCTCGTCGCGCTGGCCGACGCGTGCCTCGCCGAGCTGGGGCCGACGGCGCGGCGGCTGTGGGAGTGAGCGCCGGCACGGTCTCGCGCGTCAGCGGCCCGGTCATCGAGGTCGCCGGCCTGCGCGGCGCCCGCGTGTTCGATCTCGTCGAGCTGGGCGACGAGCGGCTCGCCGCCGAGGTCATCTCGCTGCGCGGCGACGACGCGGTCGTCCAGGCCCACGAGTACACGGGCGGGCTCGGCCCGGGCGCCGCGGCGCGGCTGGGCGACGGCCCGCTCAGCGCCGAGCTGGGCCCCGGGCTGCTCGGCGGCGTCTTCGACGGCATGCTGCGCCGCCTGGACCACCTCGGCGACTTCCTCGGCCCGGGGGTGCGCGCACCGACGCTGGACGCCGAACGGCGCTGGCCGTTCGTGCCGGCGGTGACGCCGGGCGACGTGGTCGGCGGCGGCGCGATCCTCGGCTCGGTCCGGGAGTCGCCGGCGATCGAGGCCCGGGCGCTCGTGCCGCCCGGCCCGGGCGGCACCGTCGAGTGGGTGGCCGCGCCGGGCGAGTACACGGTCGCCGAGCCGGTCGCCACGATCGACGGCCACGCCGTGCGGCTGGCCCACCGCTGGCCGCTGCGCCGTCCGCGGCCGTCGGTCCTGCGGGTCGACGCGTCCGTGCCGCTCGGCACCGGACAGCGGGCGCTGGATCTCATGTTCCCCGTCGCGTGCGGCTCGACGGCGGCCGTGCCGGGCGGGTTCGGCACCGGCAAGACCCTGCTGCTGCAGCAGATCGCGAAGTGGTGCGACGCCGACGTCATCGTCTATGTGAGCTGCGGCGAGCGCGGCAACGAGCTTGCGGACGTCCTGCACGAGATCTCGACGCTCGAGGATCCCCGCACCGGCGGCGCGCTGCGCGACCGCACGGTCCTGATCGCGAACACGTCGAACATGCCGCTGATGGCGCGCGAGGTGAGCGTGCACGCGGGCGTCACCGTTGCGGAGCTGTACCGCGACATGGGCTACGACGCGCTCGTGATCGCCGACTCGACCTCGCGCTGGGCCGAGGCGCTGCGCGAGATCGGGTCCCGGACCGGCGAGCCGCCCGCGGAGGAGGGCTACCCGGCGAGCCTGGCGCCGTCGCTCGCCTCCTTCTACGAGCGCGCCGCGCGCGTCCAGACGCTCGCGGGCGGGGTCGGCTCGGTGACGATCCTCGGCGCGGTCTCGCCGCCGGGCGGCGACATGGCCGAGCCCGTCACCGCGCATACGCGGCGCTTCGTGCGCACGGTCTGGTCACTGGATCGCGACCTCGCCTACGCCCGCCACCACCCGGCGATCAGCTGGACCGACTCCTCCTCGCGCGACGCCGAGCGGGTCGCGCACTGGCACGCGGAGCGGGGCGATCCGGCCTGGGCCGAGCGCCGCGCCCAGGCGGTGGGGCTGCTCGGGGAGGCCGATCGCGTGCGCGCCGTGGCCGAGCTGGTCGGGGTCGCCTCGCTTCCGGACCACGAGCGGATCGTCCTGCACACGGGCGACCTGCTGCGGACCGCGGTGCTCCAGCAGTCGGCGCTGAGCGCCGCCGACGAGTGGTGCGCCCCGGTCAAGCAGCAGGCGCTGCTGGCGATGGTGCTCGCGCTGCACGACCGGGCGATCGACCTCGTCCGCCGCGGCGTGGCGGCCGCGCGGATCGAAGAGCTCGACCTGTCGGACGCCGTCCGCGCCCGCGACCGGGTCGGGCCTGACGATGCGGCCGGGATCGACGCGATCCGCGACGGGCTGCTCGCGCGCCTCGAGGGCCTGGCGTGAGCTCGGCGATCGAGCACGCCCGGCTCGAATCCGTCCGCGGGCCGCTGATCGTGGTCGGCGACGTCGACGGGGTCGGGTGGGACGAGGTCGCGCGGATCCGGCTCGCCTCGGGCGAGGTGCGCCACGGGGTCGTGCTCGACGTGCACGGCGATCTCGCCGTGGTCGAGGTGTTCGAAGGCACTGGCGGGATCGGGGTCGAGGGCGCGAACGTCGCCTTCACCGGATCTCCGATGCGCATCCCGGTCGGCACGGACTGGCTCGGCCGCGTGTGCAACGGCCGCGGCGAGCCGCTCGACGGCGGCCCGCCGATCCTCGGCGAAGCCACCCGCGCGGTGACCGGCGAGCCCATCAACCCGGCACGGCGGTCCACCCCGGCCGACGCGGTCCTCACCGGCGTCTCGGCGATCGACGGCATGGCGACGCTCGTGCGCGGCCAGAAGCTGCCGATCTTCTCCGTGGGCGGGCTGCCGCACCTGGAGCTTGCGGCGCAGGTGGCCGCGCAGGCCCAGGCGGGGGACGAGCCCTTCGCGGTCGTGTTCGCGGCGATCGGCATCACCCACGCCGACGCGGCCGACGTGGGCATGGCCCTCGGAGCGCGGGCGAGCGCGGGCGATCTCGCCGTGCTGCTCAACACCGCCGACGACCCGGTCGTCGAGCGCCTCGTCACGCCGCGCATCGCGTTGACGATCGCCGAGCACCTCGCGTTCGAGGAGGGCCGCCACGTGCTCGTCGTCATGGCCGACCTCACGAGCTACTGCGAGGCGCTGCGCGAGGTGTCCTCGGCCCGCGGGGAGATCCCGTCGCGCCGCGGCTATCCCGGCCACCTCTACAGCGACCTCGCCTCGCTCCTCGAGCGCGCCGGGCGCATCGAGGGCCGCGCCGGCTCGGTCACCCAGGTCCCGGTGCTGACCATGCCGGCGGGCGACATCAGCCACCCGGTCCCCGACACGACCGGGTACATCACCGAGGGCCAGCTCGTCCTCTCGCCCCAGCTCCACGCCCAGGGCCTCTATCCGCCGTTCGATCCGCTCGGCTCGCTGTCGCGCCTCATGCGCCTGGGCGCCGGGCCGGGGCGCACCCGCGAGGACCACCTCGAGCTGGCGGCCCAGCTCTACGCGCTGACCGCGGAGGCCCGCCGCGCCCGTGAGCTCGCCGAGGTGCTGGGCGAGGAGGCGCTCTCCCCGTCCGAGCGGCGCAAGCTCGAGTTCGAGGCCGCGATGAACGCGGAGTTCCTCGCCCAGGACCGCGACGAGAACCGGTCGCTGGAGGAAACGCTCGAGCGCGCCTGGCGGGCCGTGTCGCGGCTCCCGCGCGCCGAGCTGACGATGCTCTCCGATGCCGCGCTCGCGGCGCGCCATCCGGGGGCCGCGTGAGGATCCGCCATCCTCCGGGCCGGGCCGGCCGCCCGTGGCTCGCGCACCGCCTCGAGGTCGCGCGCCGCGGCGCCGAGCTGCTGGACGAGAAGCACCGCGCGCTGTCGGCCGAGCGCCGCCGCCTCGAGCCGCGCGTGGCGGACGCCCGCCGCGCCTGGGAGCGCAGCGCCGCGCAGGCCGAGCGCGCGCTGGCCCGGGCGGCCGTGCTGGGCGGCGAGCGGTCGCTTGCGCTGGTGCGCGCCGCGCCGGCCGAGGTGACCGTGCAGTGGCGCTCGATTCTCGGCGTGACCTGCCCCGTGGACGCAGAGGTCGTCAGCGCGGCGTCCGCCCCTGCGGAGCTCGGCGGCAGCGCTGCGCTGCTGGCGGCCGCGGCCGCCGACCGGCGCGCGCTCGAGGCCGAGGCGCGCCTGGCCGCGATCGCCGCGGCGCTGGCGCGCATCGACGGCGAGCTGCGCGCGACCGCGCTGCGGCGCAACGCGATCCAGCA
>CAZEKK010000047.1:3363-4493 GCA_964512905.1 uncultured Solirubrobacteraceae bacterium | reverse complement strand
CCGAACCGCCTGGCCAAGGCCGCGCTGAGCGAGCAGCTCGCCAGCGCCGACAACCGGCCGACCGCGGCGCTCGAGGTGCTCTACCGGCGCTGGGCGCACGCCGGCGCCGGACTGCTCATCACCGGCAACGTGATGGTCGACCGCCGGTCGCTGGGCGAGCCGCGCAACGTCGTCGTCGAGGACGACCGAGACCTCGAGGCGCTCGCACGGTGGGCGGCGGCTGCGCACGCCGGCGGGGCGCCGGCCCTCGTCCAGCTCAACCATCCGGGACGCCAGACGCCGCCGGGGCTGTCGAGCCGGGTCGTCGCGCCGAGCGCGGTCCGCGTGAACGTCCGCGGCGCGCGATTCGAGCTGCCGCGCGCCCTCACCTCGGCCGAGATTGACGAGCTCGTCGCGCGCTTCGCCGCGACCGCCGCCGTCGTCGTCGAGGCCGGCTTCGACGGCGTGCAGCTCCACGGCGCGCACGGGTACCTGCTCTCGCAGTTCCTGTCGCGCCGGACGAACCGGCGCACGGACGCCTTCGGCGGGGATCCCGTCCGCCGGCGGCGGTTCCTCCTCGACACCGCACGCGCCGTGCGGGCCGCGGTGGGGCCGGGCCGGGCCGTCTCGGTCAAGCTCAACTCGGCGGACTTCCAGCGCGGCGGGTTCGACGAGGAGGAGTCGCTCGACGTCGTCCGTGCGCTCGAGCAGGAGGGCGTCGACCTGCTGGAGATCAGCGGCGGAACGTACGAGCGGGCCGCGATGATGGGCGAGGCAGTGCGCGCGAGCACGCGCGAACGGGAGGCCTACTTCCTCGTCTTCGCCGAGCGCGCACGCCGGGTGGCCGCGCTTCCGCTCATGCTGACCGGGGGCTTTCGCAGCGCCGTGGCGATGCGCGACGCGCGGCGTGCGGGCATCGATGTCATCGGGCTCGGCAGGCCCCTGTGCCTGGAGCCCGACCTGCCCCGCGCCCTCGTTGCCGATCCCGAGGCCCGGAGCGCCCTGCGACCGCTCCGCACCGGCATCGCGCGCCTCGATGCGGCGGCCGAGCTCTTCTGGCACGAGCGCCAGATCCGGCGCATGGGCGAGGGCCGCGATCCCGACCCGCATCTCGGCGTGCGGCGGACCCTCCTCACGCAGGCCCTCGGCGA
>CAZEKK010000047.1:0-3263 GCA_964512905.1 uncultured Solirubrobacteraceae bacterium | reverse complement strand
GCGCAGGAGCTTCGCCCGATCACGAGCCTCTGGTGGCTCCTCATGCTGTTCGGCGTGGCGGCGCTCGGCGTCGGCATCTTCTTCGTCGCCTCCCCGAACGAGACGCTCGCGACGTTCACGGCCATCGCGGGCATCTTCCTGCTCGTCGACGGCGTGCTCGCGATCATCGCCTCGATCTTCGGGAAGGGCGAGGGCCGCGGGCTCGTCGCCCTCATCGGCGTGCTCAGCGTGATCGCCGGTCTGATCCTCATCAGGCAGCCGTTCGGCACGCTCGCGGTGTTCGCGCTGATCGTCGGCGTGTGGTTCGTGGTCGCGGGCATCGCACGGCTCGTCGCGGCGTTCTCGACGCCCGAGGGGCGCGGCGGGAACGTCGCGATCGCGATCATCGACCTGCTCGCCGGGATCGTGATCCTCGCGTGGCCGGACCTCGGCCTCGCGACGTTCGCCGTGATCATCGGCATCGTGCTCATCGTGCGCGGGGCCCTGTTCATCGTCGCCGGCTGGGAGCTGCGGGCTGCGCACCGCGAGCTCGGCCGCGAGACGGCGGGTGGCGCGCCGGCGTAGCGGGGCGCCGCCCCTCCGCGATTGCCCTGATCCTGTGGCCCCGCGGCGTCACGCCGCGACGATGCCGCCGACGTAGGCGTCCGCGGCGCGCGGGTCGCCGGTGTCATCGCGCAATCCGACGTAGCGATCCGGGCGGATTCCCAGGACCGTCACGTGCTCGATCCCGAGCTGCGCCGCCGCCGCCGCGGGCAGCCGGCCGACCTGGGCGGGATGGGGACGGACGGCCAGTCCGACCACGGCGTCCACGATCGGCGCGAGGCGGCCGTCGAGGTCCTGCGCCAGCGCGGCGACCCGGGCCGGGTCCGCCTGCGGGCCTCCGAGGACGAACAGCGTGTGGCCGGCGCGGTGGGCCAGGCAGTGCAGCGGCTGCGGGGCGCCGGCGGCCGGCTCCACCGGCGCGGTCTCCGGGAGCCGCCGGCCTGCCCCCGCCGGCCCGGCGGGATCGCCCACGACCGCGCAGCACCGCGGATAGCAGCGGTCGACCTCGGCGGCGGCCGCCGCCTCGTGGTGGGCGGTCTCGGGATCTGAGAACGTCTGCCGGATCGCGGCGTCGCGCTCCGCCCGCGCCTGCGGGTCGGCCAGGGCCTGTCCGGCCTCGACGGCGTCGCCGGAGGCGACGACCCCCTCGGCGACCGGGCGGCGCTCGGCCTCGTAGGTGTCGAGGAGGGCGGGGCCCGCCTCGCCCCGGGAGACGAGCGCGAGCTTCCAGCCGAGGTTGAAGGCGTCCTGGAGGCCGGTGTTCATCCCGTGGCCCTCGGCCGGGGTGCAGGCGTGGGCGGCGTCGCCGGCCAGCAGGACCGGCCCCGACCGGTACCGGTCGGCGACACGCGAGTGGCAGGTGAACCGGGTCGGGTTGTGCACGTCGGTGAACTTCGCGTCCGGCTCGTAGCGCCGGATAACCTCCGTGGCGTCGGCGACGAGGTCGCTCTGCTCCGACGTCGGACGCAGGTAGACGCGGAAGCGCCCCCCGGGCAGCGGCGTCATGATCACCGGCGGCTGGTCGAGGTGCGCCGAGGCGACGTCGAGCTCGCGGGTCCAGCCGTCGATGGCGGCGTCGAAGACGGCCCACTGCGGCTCGATGTCCCGGCCCGGGAAGCCGATCCCGGCGGCCTCGCGGACCGCGCTGTGGATTCCGTCGCATCCCACCACGAAGCGGGCCGTGACCTCGCGCCGCTCGCCGCCGGACTCCAGCACGGCGACGGCGAGGCCGCCGCGGACGTCGAGGCCGACGAGGCTGGTCGAGCGCGTCACCGCGCCGCCGGCAGCCTCGAGGGCGTCGGTGAGAATCGACTCCGTGACCTCTTCGGAGATTCCGAGGTCGAAGCCGTAGGTGCCGCCGGCGGCGTCGAGGCGCAGTTCCCCGAGGGCCGCGCCGTCGGAGTGGAACCGGGCGGCCGGGGTCTTGACGCCGGCCTCGATGAACCGCTCCGCGAGCCCCAGGGCCTCGAAGATCTCCAGCGAGCGCGCGTGCACGACCGTCGCCCGGTCCCATCCCCGCGGCGCGTCGAGGGCGTCGACGAGCAGGCAGTCGACGCCGCGGCGCCGCAGCTCGGCGGCGAGGAGCAGTCCGGTCGGGCCGGCGCCGACGACGAGCACCTGGTGGCCTGGCTGGCTCATGGGCGGGGCAGCGTACCGGTCGCCGCGGGCCGTCAGTCCACCGCGGCGATCGCGATCGTGACGGCCTGCCCGGCGGCGACGTGTTCGCGCCGGCGCACGTCGGCCTTGAGCGGCAGGAGGTAGGAGCCGGACTGGCGGTCGGCGAACAGCGACGTCGTCCAGGTCGTGTCGCCGAGCGTCGCGCGCACCGGCAGCGAGCCGAACGGGCGGTGGCGGCCCGCGTGCTCGGCGCGGAGGCGGTCGGCGAGGCCGTCGGGCAGGGTGATGAAATGCCAGCCGGCCTCCCCGGGATGCCGCCACACCTCGGCGGTGACGGCGTGTGGCGAATCCTGTTCCGCCCCTCGGTCGGGAGGGTGCGCGGCCACCGTCGGAGCGAATGCTGCGGCGGCGAGGCTCGGCGCGTCCGCGGTCGCCGCCGCGCCGCCCGGCTCCTCCGGCGCCCACCCCAGCGCCCGGCGCGTCGCCGCCGGGAGGCCGCTGACGACGAGGTCGTACGAGTCCTCGATCATGTCCCGGACCATGGACGCGGGCAGGGCGCCGTCCACCGTGACGGTGTTCCAGTGGCGCTTGTTGAGGTGGTAGCCCGGCGCCACCTCGGGGTGGGCGGCCCGCAGCTGCTCGGCCACCTGCGGCTCGCACTTGACGCTGACCGTCAGCGGCCGGTCGTCCAGCCGGGACAGGGCGAACATCCTCCCGGCGACCTTGAACACGGAGGTCTCGGCGTTGAACGGAAAGGTCTCCTGCGCCCCGGGAAAGGACAGGCAGTGCCGGCGAAGGTCGCGCGCACGCATGCGACGGGGATCGTCGCGCATGCCGCGCGCAGCCGCTGCACCGGGACGCGCCTGGTCCCCGGCCAGGTCATCTCGGCCACGGCGGAGGACGTCGATGTGGACCTGGAGGACGGGTCGGTGATCCGCCTGAAGAAGGGTGCGGAGGTGCGCGTGGACGGCTGCGGGAAGGAGGGCCCGCGCCGACCGCTCACCCAGCGGCTCAGCCTGCTGCTCGGGACGATCTGGGCGAAGGTCGCGCCGGCAGGCGCCCGCCCGGGCGATCCGCGTCCGCTCCGGCCGCACGGCGGTGCA
>CAZEKK010000046.1:11377-12856 GCA_964512905.1 uncultured Solirubrobacteraceae bacterium | reverse complement strand
ACCGCCTTGCCGACGAACTGGCGCAGCACCTCGTTGGTCGGGCCCATCACCCAGCCGGCCTTGGCGTCGCGGACGTAGCGCTCGAGCTCCATGTCGCGCTTGTAGCCCGACCCGCCGCAGGCGTGCAGCATCTTGTCGACGACGTGGGCGACGTTCTTCGCCGACTCGAACTTGATCTGCCACGCCCAGTGCAGATAGTCGGCGCGCGCCGTCTCGCCGACGGGCACGGGGTCCATGCCGTCCCCCGTCGCCTGGTCCATCGCCTGGGCCACCGAGTAGACGAACAGGCGGCAGGCGTTCGTGTCCATGAGCGCCTCGCCGACGTAGTCCTGGATCGTCGGGTAGTCGGCGACGCGCATCCCGACGTCGACGTGGCGCTTGCGCGTCGTATGCCGCTTGGCGATGTCGATCGTGCCGAGCGCGATGCCGTTCCAGCACGAGGAGGAGCCGATGAGGAAGTACGGGTCGACGGCCTCGTCGTTGGAGGCCGCGCCGTCGCCCTCGGGGCCGACGATCTGCTCGGCGGGAATCTCGACGTCCTCGACCTGAATGGCGCCCGACTGGTTGCCGCGCAGGCCCAGGGCGTCCCACAGCGAGGGCTGGGCCTTGACGTCGTCCCCGTCGATGACGAACACCGAGAGGTCGTCGTAGCCGGTGAAGTCCGGGCTGGTGGTCTGGACGACGTAGAAGTCGGCGAAGCCGCCGGAGGTCGTCCACGAGGCCTTCTTGTTGACCTTGTAGTTGCCGTTGACACGCTGGGCGTTGGAGGAGACCGGGTACCAGAAGTGCGAGCCGGTCTCGGGGTCGGAGTAGGACAGCGTGCCGATCTTGCCGCTGTTGAGCGGACGGATGTACTTCTCGATCAGGGCGTCGGTCGGCCGCAGCATCAGGGTGGCGACGGCGCCGATGTGCATGACGTAGCACATGGCCGTCGACGCGCAGCCGTAGCGGGCGATCGTCTCGACGGTCATGCAGAAGGCGACGTGGTTTTCGCCGAGGCCGCCGTACTCCTCCGGCACGGTCAGGCCGAGGAAGCCGTGCTCGCCCAGCAGCTCGAGGTTGCGGCGCGGGTAGGAGAGCTCGTCGTCGGAGCGCTTGGCGTTCGCGCGCATCTCCTGCTCGCACAGCTCGATGAGGGTCTCGCGGAGCTCCTTCTGGCGGTCGGTGAGGACCCAGTCCGGGTCCCAGTCGTATCCGAGTCCCCAGAACGGCTCGCCGCCCCATGTCTTCTCCGACATTCCCTCTCCTCTCGGCCCCAACGGCACGGTCTTGGACAAATGGGTGCAAACCGGGTTGTACCGTGCCGGACGGCCTGTTGTCCACCCGCCGGGGTGGTCGCGATCGCTACTCGTCGACGGCCCAGACCAGGCAGGGTGCGTCGCGGCGCAGTTCGGCGGAGGCGCGGCGAAGCTGGCGCGGCTTGATCAGCGTGCGGTCGGGGCCGAACACCAGCAGCCCGGCCTCCTTCTCGGCCACGAC
>CAZEKK010000046.1:7200-11277 GCA_964512905.1 uncultured Solirubrobacteraceae bacterium | reverse complement strand
ATTCGCTCCGGGCGGCGTGGTAGAAGGTCGCCCGCACGGCTGGACGAATTGGTACGAGGCTGGTCCCGCAACCTGGGAGGGACGCGAAGTGGCAACTGCCCAAGTCGAGGAACGACAACTCCTCAAGTCGATGGCCTGGTGGGACGGCTTCGTCGTCTCGCTGGCGAACCCCGGATTCCTCATCGCCGCCCTCGGCGGCTCGATCGGCGCCCTCGGCACCACAGGTGCGGTCGTGCTGTGGACGATCTCGATCTGCCTGGGCGCCCTGCAGAACAACCTCTACGCCGAGATGGCGACGATGTTCCCGAACAAGTCCGGGGGCATCGCGCTCTACGCCCACGAGGCGTGGCGCAAGTACACGAACTTCATCGGCCCGATCGCGACGTTCGGCTACTGGATGGGCTGGTCGGTCGTGCTCTCGATCAACGGCCTCATCGTCGGCACGCTCATCGTCGCCGAGTGGTTCCCGGATGCCACCTGGGCGACCGGCGACCAGACCGGCACCGGCTTCGGGCTCAACTGGCCGATCGTGATCGGCCTCGTGGCCATCGTCGCCGTGTGGCTGTTCAACATCTTCGGCGTCCGGCCCGCGGTGTGGTTCGGCTACGTCACCGGGGCGCTGCTGGTCATCCCGGCGTTCGTGCTGATGTTCCTGCCCTACGTCACCGGCGACTGGTCGTCGTCGAACATGCAGTGGGAGATCGGGGCGAACGGAGGCCTGGCCCTTGCGCTCACCTGGCTGTACTTCATGTGCTGGTCGTCCTACGGCATCGAAGCGGTGGCCTCGTTCGCGCCGGAGTACCACTCGACCGAGGTGGACACGCCGCTCGCGCTGCGCGCGGCGGCGCTCTTCTCGGTGGTCGTCTACGTGCTGCTGCCCCTGGGCCTCGGCGGCACGATGGGCACGGCGGCGGTGGCCGACGACCCGACCTTCATCGCCTTCTACACGACGGCCTTCGACAAGCTCGTCGGCGACGCGCTTGGCAACGTGATGATCTTCTGCCTGGTGGCGGGGCTGATCCTGTCGATGAACACCGCGACGATGGACGGCTCCAGAGCCCTGTATGGCATCGCCAAGGACGGCATGACGATCAAGCAGCTCGGGACGCTGAACCGGTTCCACGTGCCCGGCACGGCGATGACCGTCGACATGCTGATCAACGTGCTGCTGATCGTGTTCTTCCACGGGGTGATCGAGATCCTGGCGGTGAGCAACGTGGGCTACGTGTTCGCGACGTGCTGCGCGCTCTTCGGCTACGTCCTGCTGCGCAAGGACCGGCCGAACTGGCCGCGGCCGATCAAGTACGCCTCGCCGTGGGTCGTGCTCGCCTTCCTGCTCGGCTGCGTCAACACGGTGTTCCTGATCGCCGGCGGGTTCATCTACTCCGGCGGGTTCCTCGGGATCGAGGGCTACGGCTACGGCTGGGACAAGACGCGCGTCGGCCTGCTCGTCCTGCTCGCCGCGTTCCTGCTCTACCTCTACCGGCACATCGTGCAGGACAAGACCGGGGTGCGGTTCCGCGACAAGGTTCCGCAGACGCCCGAGGAGGAGGCCGCGATGCAGGCGGCCGCCCCGGCCCACTGACCGCAACGGCGCGGCGCCGCCGATCGGCGGCGCCGCGCCGGTTCCTTCCGTGCCGCGTCCTTCGGGGGGCAGGTGCCGGGCGTCCGGCTCCAGCCCCCCGCGGGCGTCAGGGCTCTTCGGGCCGCAGCTTCCACTGCGGCAGGTCCGCGATCGCCTTGCGGTAGGCCTGGCGGTGAAGCGGGCGCAGGATCATGAACCAGAAGAGCAGGGCCACCGGGAGCAGCAGGAACATGCTGAAGAGGTTGCCGCTGAGCGTGAAGAAGATCGCCAGGCCGAGCGTGAGCAGGCCGAGCGCGATCGGGGCGAGGCGGAACTTGAACTGCGTCTTGCGGATCGCCTCGTAGTCGGCCTTGGGGATCTGCTCGGTGTTCCAGACCCGGCCGCAGGCCTCGCACGTCCACTTGTCGCCGTACCTGAGGTCGCGCTTGCACCCGCAGTCGCAGGTGACGGCGATCGGCGGCCCGCGCAGGACGGTGCCGGGCTCCTCGTGGCCGAGGCGTTCGCGCTCGCTCCACGGGGTGCGCCGCCGCCGGCCGAAGCGGGTCGCCGGGGCGGGCACGGAGGCCGCGGCATCGCCGTCGGCGCCCGCGGTGCGGGCGCGGGCCCGCCTACCCACGGGTGGCTCCGGCGTGCGTGCGGTCGAGCATGGTGGGCATCGTAGAGCGCCGCGCGCCCATCAGCCCCCGACCGCTCGGGCGATGGCGTCCGAACAGGCGAGCAGTCGCGGCAGAGCGTCTCGTCGCGCTCCGGCGGTGAACCGCCCGGCCGGTCCCTGCACGCCGACGATCGCCGCGAGCGCTCCGCCGCGGCCACGGACCGGCGCGGCGATCGCGGCCAGGTCCTCCTCGCGCTCCCCCACGGACTCGGCATGACCGCGCGCACGGATCGCCGCGACCGCGTCCGCGAGGGCCGGCAGGCTGGTGATCGTGCGCTCGGTGAAGCGCTCGAGCGGCGCCGCCGGCGGCGCCGCACCGCCGAACGCGAGCATCGCCTTGCCCGTTGCCGTCGCATGCAGGACGCTCGGCCGGCCGAGGCGGGCGATGCTCACCACGCTGGCGGGGGAGGGAACGAAGTCGACGGTGACGGCCTCGCCGCCGCCCGGAACCGACAGCGTCACCGACTCCCCGGTGGCCTCCGCGAGCGCGCGCAGATGCGGACGGGCCGCCTCGCGCACGTCGAGGCTCGCGAGGACGCCGTCGGCCAGGGCGACGAGGTGCAGGCCCAGGCGCCAGGGGCCGTCGGGCTCGTCGCGCCGGGCCAGGCCGCCCGCGGCCAGCGTCGCCAGCAGCCGCGACGCGGTCGCCGGGCTGGCGCCGATTCGCCGGGCGGCCTCGTTGGTTCCGAGGCCGCCGGGCGCACCAGCGAGGGCATCGAGCATCGCGATCGCCCGTTGCACCGACGCCTGCGGGCGGTATGATTCGGTTTCCACCATCTGGCAACAGTATTGCCGATAAGGCAACAAAGGGGAACCCGTTCATGGCACCGCAGCTCCCGGCCTCGGCCAAGCACCTGATCATCGGCGCGGGGGTCCACGGCCTCTCGACCGCCTGGCACCTGGCGCAGCGGGGGGAGGAGGCACTCGTGGTCGACAAGGGCACCGTCGGCGCCGGCGCCTCCGGAATCGCCTGCGGCGTCATCCGCAACAACTACTTCCAGCCGGCCATGTCGGAGCTGATGGCCGAGTGCGTGGAGATCTGGGAGTCCCAGGCCGAGCGCTTCACCTACCACGGCACGGGTTATGTCGCGCTCGGCCCCGCCGCGCAGGAGTCCGACCTCGTCGAGGTCTTCGAGCGCCAGCAGCGCATCGGCTACCCGTCCGAGCTGGTGACCGGCGAGGCCGCCGTCGCCGCCCACATGCGCGAGCTCTTCCCCGACTGGCGCGCCCAGGGCCTCACCGTCTGCCTGCACGAGAAGGCCGGCGGCTACGCCTTCAACCAGGAGTCCATGGACGGCCTCGCCGGCCTCGCCCGCGAGGCCGGTGCGACGATCGCCGAGGGCGTCGAGGTCACCGGCTTCGAGCGCGACGGGTCGGGCGCGGTGACGACCGTCCGCACCAGCGCGGGCGATGTCGCGGTCGAGCAGGTCGTCGTGGCGGTCGGCCCGTGGGTCGCCTCGCTGTGGTCGCTGCTCGGCCTGCCGGACCGGCTCGACGTTCGCCACCCCGACGGGCGCGTGGACGCCGACGTCCCGATGTGGACGTACTGGTACCTGCAGGAGGGCGAGGTGGCGCTCCCGCCCTCGACCCTGGACGCTGCCGGCGGCGCCAAGCCTCCGGTCCTGCACATCGACAGCGACGCTCCGCTGATCGCCGACGACGGCCGGACGCTCACTGAGGAGCCGTGGGGCATCTACGTCAAGCCGGACCGCGAGTCCGTCCAAGGCGGCGCGGCGCCGATCCCGCAGGGGAACACCTTCGAGGTCGATCCCTACCCGACGGGCAGCGTCGACGCGAACTTCCCGGACGAGTGGTGCGCGGCGCTGTCGCACTGCCT
>CAZEKK010000046.1:5776-7100 GCA_964512905.1 uncultured Solirubrobacteraceae bacterium | reverse complement strand
CGCATCGACGGCCTCCTGGTCAGCGGGGGCCGCGACATCGACCCGGCCCGCTACGGCGACACCACGCATCCGGCGCTCGGGCCGACCTCGCCGGTGCGGGACGCCACCGAACTGCCGCTCGTCGCGGGCGCGCTGGAGCGCGGCGTGCCCGTGCTCGGCATCTGCCGGGGTATGCAGGAGCTCAACATCGTCCGCGGCGGAACGCTGCACCAGGACATCTCCGCGTTCCCGGCCGAGGCGCGCGCCCACGCCGGCGGCGACCTCGCCACGTACGAGCTCGCCTGCGACGCCGCACTCGGACGCGGGAAGGCGCCCGACCACCCCTCCCACGCGATCCGCCTGCGGCCGGACTCGGTGCTCGGGCGGATCCTCGGCCCCGAGGCCGTCGTCAACAGCTACCACCACCAGGCGATCGGGAAGCTCGGCGCCGGGGTCGAGGCGGTGGCCTGGGCCGACGACGGCGTGATCGAGGCCATCGAGATCCCCGACGCGCCGGCGCTGGCCGTTGGCGTCCAGTGGGAGCTGCAGGAGGCGTGGCCGGACGACCCGCGCTCCCTCGACGTGTTCGGCGCCCTCGTCGATGCCGCCGAGGATCGCGCCGCGGCGCGGACCGGAGCGCCGGCGTGACCGCGCCGCTCCCGCCTGCCGCCCGCTTCGTGGTCGTCGGCGGCGGCGTCCACGGACTCTCGACCGCCTGGCACCTCGCGGCGGCGCTGCGCGACCGCGGCGAGGCGCCCGACGTGCTCGTTCTCGACAAGTCCGCGATCGGCGCCGGGGCCTCCGGGATCGCCGGGGGCATCGTGCGCAACTACTACCGCTCCGGGGCGATGACCGAGGTCATCGCCGAGTCGGTGCGGATCTTCGAGGACGACCCGGCCGGGTTCGGCTTTCACCAGGTCGGCTACCTCGCCGTGGTCCCGGAGGCCCAGCGGGCCGACCTCGAGGCGATCGCCGCCCGGCAGGCGGAGGTCGGCTACGACTCCGAGCTCGTGCTCGGCGGCGAGTCGTGCCGCGAGTACCTCGAATGGCTGTGGCCGGACGCGAACGCCGAGGGCGTCGCGGCGATCCTGCGCGAGCGCCGCAGCGGGTGGGCCGACGCGATGGGCACCGTGCGGCGGCTGGCCGAGCGTGCCCGCGAAGCGGGGGCCGCCATCCGCGAGGGCGTGGAGGTCACCGGGCTGGAGTTCTCCGGGGACGAGGTCGCCGCGGTGCAGACGAGCGCCGGCACCGTCCGCTGCGAGGCCGTGATCGCCGCGCCCGGGCCGTGGGCGCCGCAGTGGTGGCGCCTGCTCGGGCGCGAGCCGGTGCTGGCGGCTGGTGCTGA
>CAZEKK010000046.1:0-5676 GCA_964512905.1 uncultured Solirubrobacteraceae bacterium | reverse complement strand
CGATCAGCGCGTCCAGAGCGCCGCGGAGATCCCCGTGGGCTGCCCGTCGCTCGAGAAGGTTCCGAAGGCGGCGACGGCGCGGCCCGTTCCAGCCGCCACGCTGTTGTAGCCGGTGTTCGCGCGCGTGCCCGAGAGCGCAACCGGGCGGCCGAACGCCCGCGCGCCCGCCGGTCGCACGGCGACCTCGAACGGGCTGACCGTCCCGCCCGTCGAGAGGTCGCGCTCCCAGCCGACGACTACCGTGCCGTCCGGCCCGGCGGCGACCCGCGGGCGCAGCAGGCTCGTGCTGCCGCGGGCGGTCGTCACGGTGGCGGTGGCGCGGCGGCCGGTCGCGCCGATCGTCGTCACGCGGACGCTCGACGGCCCCGGCTGCCCGTTGGCCTGAGCCGGGTCGAAGGCGGCCACGGCGCCGCCGCGGGGCACTGCGGCCACGCCGAGGGAGGAGACCGAGATGGTCCCGCTGCCGGGGCTGAGGGACCGGACCGGCCCGAACCCGCTGCTGGCGGTGCCGATCGAGGCGGCCGCCTGCCCGGCGATCGCGCCCTTCCCGAAGCCGCCGTTGGCCTGGATCCAGCCGACCGTCGCCCGGCCGGCGTCGTCGAGCGCCGGGATGACCTGCTCGGCGAGCAGGCCCGGCGCCGAGAGGACCGCCGGGGCGGCGAAGGCGCCCTGCCCGGTGCTGCGCGACGCGAGCGCAAACCCGGTCGTCTGGCCGTCGCCCGCCCACCAGCTCGTCACGGCGGCGCCGCTGGCGTTCACGGCCACGCCCGGGTCGTTGCCCGGGAGCACCTGGCTGGGGATCGTCTGGACCGGCCCGAACGCGGTGCCGCGCAGCCGCACCGTCTGGATCCGGGGATTCGCCGTGCCGCGCGACCAGGCGACGACGGCCGTGCCGGCGCTGGCGGACGAGGCGACCGCCGGGTCCAGCGCGTCCGCCCCCGCCGGCGACAGCAACACCGACCGACCGAATCGAGCGCCGGGCCGACGCACGGCTGCGACCACGCGCAGGCGCCTGGACGCGTCGCGGCGAGTCCACACGGCCACCGCCGTGCCATCGGCCGCGATCGAAACCCGCGGCAGCGACGGCGGGCTGCCGGCCCCGGGCATGTCGAGCTGCCCGACCGTCTGGGGCGAGCCGAACCGCTCGCCGGCGGGCCGGAAGGCGGCGCGCAGCGCGCTCGCGCCGCGGCGCGATCCGGCTCTCCACCACACCACGACGGCCTCACCGCCCGGCGTCATCGCGGCGGAGGGGAAGACGGCGGGCTCGCCCTTCGGCGTCAGCGACGCGGGGCGGCTCCAGCTGGCGGAGGCGGGGGCCGGCGGCAGGACGGCGGCGGCGGCGACGACGCCCGCGGCGAGGGCGAGGGGCTGATGGCAGGTCATGGCACGGAGCCTAAGCCGAACCGCTCGCCGCGAGCCGCGGTGAAGCGCCTCGCGCTGCTCAACGGCGGCGGCTCGCGGGCCAGGCCCGCGTATCCTCCCGCCATGGCGGGCGACCAGCGAGCCGGGACCGGGACGGCGGCCTCGGGCGCGGTGCGGGTCCGCGGGATGCATGCCCTCGTGGAGCACGACGGCGTGCAGGACGCCGTCGCCGTCGAGGAGCCGCTCGAGATCCGGGTCGACGGCGCGCCGCTGGCCGTGACCATGCGGACCCCGGGGGACGACGAGGACCTCGCCGCGGGCTTCCTCTTCGGTGAGGGCCTCGTGGACCGCCGGCCGCAGATCGGCCCGACCGCGGATCTCGCGGCCAACACGGTCGAGGTGGCCGGCCCGCTGCTGCGCGAGGCCGGCGAGCGGCGCTTCTACACGACGTCGTCGTGCGGCGTCTGCGGCAAGGGGGCGCTCGAGGAGGTGGCCGTCCACGCGCCGCCGCTGCCCGACGGCCCCGTCGTCGACCGCGACCTGCTCGCCTCGCTGCCCGACCGGCTGCGCCAGCCCGAGTTCGAGCGCACCGGCGGGCTGCACGCGACCGGCCTCTTCGACCCCGACGGCACGCTGCTCATCGTGCGCGAGGACGTCGGCCGCCACAACGCGATGGACAAGGTCGTCGGGCGCGCCCTGGCCGAGGGACTCGTGCCGCTGCACCCGCGGCTGCTGTGCGTGAGCGGCCGCCTCTCCTTCGAGCTCGTCCAGAAGGCGGCGGTCGCCGGCGCCCCGGTGCTCGTGGGCGTGGGCGCGCCGACCTCGCTGGCGGTCGCGCTGGCGGCCGACCGGGGCCTGACGCTGTGCGGCTTCGCGCGCGGCGGCCGCGTCAACGTCTACACGCGGCCCGACCGGGTCGGCGGCGAGGCGGGCGCCGCATGACGGCGGCCGGCGGCGTCGGCGGGATCGTCCTGGCGGGCGGCGCCTCGCGGCGCATGGGCGCCCCGAAGGCGATGCTGGACTGGCACGGCGTCCCGCTGGCCGCCCACGTCGCCGCGACCGTGGCCGCGGGCGTCGACGGCCCAGTCGTCGTCGTCGCAGCGCCCGGCCAGTCACTGCCGCCGCTCCCCGACGGGGCTGAGCCGGCCGAGGACCGCCGCCCGGGCCGCGGTCCGCTCGAAGGCCTCGCCGCCGGGCTGCGGGCGCTGGACGGCCGCGCGACCGGCGCGGTCGTCTCCGCGGTCGACGCGCCGCTGCTGCGCGCGGAGGTCGTGGCGCTGCTGGCCGCGGCGCTCGCGGCTGGCGCTCCGATCGCGGTCCCGGTCGTCCGCGGGCGCGCGCAGCCGCTCACGGCGGGCTGGAGCCTCGCGACCCTGCCGGCGGTCGAGGCGGCGCTGGCCGCCGACCGCCTGCGCGTCCGCGACCTGCTGGCCGCCTGCGGTGCGGTCGAGATCGACGAGGCGGCCCTGCGCGCCGCCGACCCCGACCTGCGCTCGTTCGTCGAGGCAAACCGCCCGGAGGAGTTCGCCGCGGCTCGGCGGCAGGCGGCGGCCCGATGACCGTCCTTCCGGAGTGGCCGCCGAACACCGTCGCGATCCTCGCGACGCGCGGCGTGGCGCCCCACGCCATTCCGGTGTCGACGGGCGTCGTCGCAGGGCCGCGCCTCGTCCTGATCGCCCTCGCCCGCCGCCGCCGGTCGCTCGAGCATCTCCGGGCCGACCCGCGCGTCGCCCTCACCGTGCTGGCTGCCGGCGACATCGCGTTCACCGCGCACGCCCGCGCGGCGATCGTCGAGGATCCGATGGCGGTCGACGAGCGCGTCGCCGCCATCGTCCTGCGTGTCGACACGATCCAAGACCACGGCCAGCCGCGTTTCGTCGTCGAGGAGGGCGTGCGCTGGCGCTGGACCGACCCCGAGGCCGCCGCCCGCGACGCGCGCATCCGCGCCGCGCTGGCCGCGCTCGGTCGGCGCGTCGCCGCGACCGCGGAGTAGGCTCCGCGCCCGATGCGCCTCGCGACCTGCCAGCTCGACGGCTCCGGCCCGCCTGTTGCGGGCGAGGTGCGCGACGGCGCGTTCGTCGCCTTCGGCGACGGGGAGACCGTGGTGGACCGGCTGGCGTCGGGGGACCGTGCGCCGGCCGCGGGCCCGGCGCGCCCGCTGGCCGACGTGGCGCTGCTCGCCCCCGTGCCGAGGCCCGGGGCCATCTACGGGATCGGCCTGAACTATGCGGCCCATGCCGCCGAGACCGGCGGCGAGCCGCCGCCGCAGCCGATCGTGTTCACGAAGGTGCCCAACGCCAGCGCGCCGCCCGGCGGGCCGGTCGTGTGCCCGCGCGTGGTGCGGCGCCTGGACTACGAGGTCGAACTGGCCGTGGTGATCGGGGCCGGCGGCGCGGTCGGCGGCTACGCGGTCGCCGACGACGTCAGCGCCCGCGACCTCCAGCGCCGCGAGCCCCAGTGGACCCGCGCGAAGGGCGCCGACACGTTCTGCCCGTGGGGGCCGTGGATCACGACCCCGGACGAGGTGACAGATCCCGAGGACCTGCGGATCACCTCGCACGTCAACGGCGAGCTGCGCCAGGACTCGCGCACCAGCGACCTCATCTTCGGGATCGAGGCGCTCCTCGCGTTCCTGTCGGAGACCTGCACGCTGGACCCCGGCGACCTGATCCTCACCGGCACGCCCAGCGGCGTCGGCATGGCGATGGATCCGCCGCAGTTCCTGCAGGCCGGCGACGTCGTCCGGTGCGAGATCGAGGGGCTCGGGGCGATCGAGCACCCGATCGCCGCCGGCTGACGGCCCGGCGCGGGCCGCCAGCCGGGGCACGCCGGGGTCAGGGCGTCGGGATCAGGCCGAACGGGTCGGCCTGCGCGCCGCCGTAGGGGTTCGGCGTCACGCCGCCATACGGATCGGCCCCCGATCCGCCGTATGGGTCGGCGGGGTCCGAGCCCGACCCGCCGTACGGATCCGAGCCCGACCCGCCGTACGGGTCCGAGCCCGACCCGCCGTACGGGTCGGAGGGTGCCGAGCCCGACCCGCCGTACGGGTCAGGGTCGATGCCGTAGGGGCTGGGGTCGACGCCGTACGGATCGGCCTGCTCGTCGCCTTGGTTCGGCTGGGCCGGCTGGGCGCCGCCTTCCTTGACCTGGGCGATGACCTCGGCAACCGCGTTGGACGGCACGGCGAACCCGATGCCGACGTTGCCGCCGCCTGCTGATCCGCCGCTCGGGACGATCTGGGAGTTCACACCCACGACCTTGCCGTCGCGGTCGAGCAGCGGCCCGCCCGAGTTGCCGGGGTTGATGGCCGCGTCGGTCTGGATCACGTTCGAGATCGTGGAGCCGTCGGGCGCCTGGATCTCGCGGTTCAGGGCCGAGACGACGCCGGTGGTCAGCGTGTGGTCGAGGCCGTAGGGGTTGCCGATTGCGTAGGTCGGATCGCCGACCGAGAGCCTCGACGCGTCGCCGAGCGGGAGCGCGGGCAGGCCGTCGGCGTCGACCTTCAGGACCGCGAGGTCCTTGGACGGCGCGGTGCCGACGACGGTCGCGGGCTGGGCCGCGGACTTCGTGCCGACCTTGACGGAGACCTGCTGGGCGCCGTCCACGACGTGGGCGTTGGTGACGATGAGGCCGTCGGCGGACACGACGAAGCCGGATCCGGTCGACTGACCTTGCGGGGTGGCGGAGGAGATGAACACGACCGACTCCTTGGCGCCGTCGTAGACCCGCCGGGCGCTGGAGTCGGAGTCGGAGGAGATGGGGGAGGTTGCTCGCGGCGCGGGCGCGGGAGTCTCCGCGCTGGCGTCGGGCTGGAGTTGGAGGGCGAGGGTCGCGCCGCCGGCCATGAGGGCGGCCGCGGCGAACGCCCCGCCGAGGAACGTCGATGTCTTCATGCAGCCAGGGTGCAGCAACCGGTTTGACCGGAGCTAACGACCGTCCTTAGGAGCGCCTGAGGCGGTCCGCGGCCCGCGCGGGGCGCGGGTCAGTGCTCGGCGATGACCCGGTCGATCAGGCCGTACGCGGCGGCCTCGTCGGCCTTGAAGAAGCGGTCGCGCTCCATGTCCTCGTGGACCTGCTCGGGCGTCTTGCCGCAGTGCTTGGCGTAGATCTCGTCCACCCGCTCGCGGATCGCGAGGATCTCCCGGGCGTGGATGTCGATGTCGGTCGCCTGGCCCTCGAAGCCCGCCGATGGCTGGTGGATGAGGATGCGGCTGTTCGGCAGCGCCAGGCGCTTGCCCGCAGCGCCCCCGGTGAGCAGGAGCGAGCCCATCGACATCGCGATCCCGCAGCAGATCGTCTGCACGTCGGGCTTGA
>CAZEKK010000045.1:0-13031 GCA_964512905.1 uncultured Solirubrobacteraceae bacterium | reverse complement strand
CGCAGTCCCACCTCGACGACGCGACGGTCGTGACGGCGCCGCACACGACCGAGTCGCTCGTCGAGGGCCGCGAGGAGCTCGCCCGCGTCCTCGAGGGGGTCTCGGAGCTCTCGGACGACCGGCGCGAGGCGCTGATCATGCGGTTCGCCCTCGGGATGGACAACCGCGAGATCGCCCGCGCGCTCGGGCGCAGCGACGGGGCGACCAAGGTGCTGCTGCACCGCGCGATCCGGCAGCTCGAGCAGATCGTCAAGGAAAAGGAGGCGGGCACGCGCTGAGCGCGCCCCTTTCGCGATGGACGGCCTGACCTCCAGCTCCCAGGACTTCGAGGTCCTGCTGCGACAGGCGCTGGCGCCGGTCGAGCCCCCGGACGACCTCAGCGACCGGCTCGAGGCGACCCTCGTCAACCTCACCGAGCTCGCGCAGGAGGAGCTCGAGGCATGGGAGCTCTCGGCGATGCGCGATCCGCGCAACTGGGCGCGCCCCGTGGCCGCCGCCACCGTGGGCACGGCCGCCGGCGCCGCCCTCTTCGTCGTCCGGGTCCGCGCGCGCAGCAGGCGGCGGCAGGCGCCGGCCACCCTCGGCCAGCGCGTCGAGCGCACCGCGCGCGACATGGCGACCGAGGCGCGCAAGCTGTTGGATCGCTGAGGCGGGGCGCCGGACTGATCCGATGGCGGCCCTGCGGCGAAGACCTCAGGGCACCATGGCCTCCGCCTCCGACGGCACCGACCTCGCCCGCCTCGCCGACGAGGATCTCATGCAGCTGGTCCAGCGCAACGATCCGCGGGCCTTCGAGGCCGTCTACGACCGCCACGCCGGCAGCGCGTTCGGGCTCGCGTACCGGATGTGCGGGCGACGCGCCACCGCCGAGGAGGTCGTCCAGGAGGCGTTCCTCGCGATCTGGCGCAGCGGCGCCCGCTACGACCGCGCGCGTGGGAGCGTGCGGACGTGGATCCTCGGGATCGTGCACCACCGGGCGATCGACGCGCTGCGGCGCAGCATCGTCCACGACCGCCGGCGCGCCAGCGACGAAGGCATCGAGGAGCGCTTCGAGGCCACCGAGCGGACCGAGGTCGAGGCCGTGCGGCGGGACGAGGCCCGCGAGATCCGCGGGCTCCTCGACGAGCTTCCGGAGGAGCAGCGCCAGGTGATCGAACTGGCGTACTTCGGCGGCTTCACGCACGCGGAAATCGCCGAGATGCTCCGCATGCCGCTCGGCACCGTAAAGGGGAGGATGCGCCTTGGCCTCGAGAAGCTTCGCACCCGCATGAGCTCGGAAGGAGCCCTGGCATGAGCGGCCACCCTGGCGTCGCCGGGCACGACGAGGCCTACGCCGCGCTCGGCGCGTACGTCCTCGGGGCGCTCGGGGACGAGGAGCGCGAGCGCGTGGCCGCGCACGTCGCCGGCTGTGCCGCCTGCCGGCAGGACATCGCCGACCTGCAGATCGCCGCCGACGTGCTGCCGCAGGGCGTCGAGCCGCTCGAGCCGCCGCCCGAGCTGCGGCAGCGCATCATGGCCGTGGTGCGCAGCGAGGCCGAGCTGCTCGACGCGGCGGGCGCGGCAGCCGACCGCCCGCCCACGGCGACGTCCCGGCGCCGCTGGTGGCGGGCGTCGTGGTCGATCCGACCGGGGGTCGCGGCGCTCGGCGCGGCGGCGATCCTCGCCGCCGGAGTCGTGACGGGCGCGCTGGTGTCCGGCGCGGACGACGGGCCCGCGCCGAGCACGGTGCAGGCGCGCCTCACGCCTGCCGCCGGCGCGGGGGCGAGCGCGACGCTCGCGGTGCAGCCGGACGGCGGCGGGCGGCTCGCCGTGCGCGGGATGGCCAATCCGGCGCCGGGGCGCGTCTACCAGGTCTGGGTGCAGCCCGCCGCCGGGGCGCCGATCCCGACCGACGCGCTCTTCACGGTCAGCCGGGCCGGGACCGCGTCGGTGGACGTGCCCGGCGGCCTCGCCGAGGCGAGGGCCGTCCTGGTGACCAGCGAGCCGCGCGGCGGGAGCCGCGTGCCGAGCGGCGCGCCGGTGATCGTCGCGCCCCTGACCTGAGCCCGGCGGGCGCGCGGGCGCGCGGCGCGACCCACTAACGTCACGGGCCCAGATGGCGACGTGCTACCGACATCCGGACCGCGAGACCGCGGTCTCGTGCTCGTCCTGCGGGCGGCCGATCTGCCCGGACTGCATGACGCCGACGCCGGTCGGGATGCGCTGCCCGGAATGCTCGCGCGACCGGACGGAGGTCCGGACCGCCCGGACGATCCGGGCCGGAAGCGATCCGATCGCGACATGGACGCTGATCGGGGTCAACGTGCTCGCGTTCATCGCCGAGACCGCGACGGGGTCCGGGCTTGGCTCGCGCAGCGGCGGCACGGTGATCACCGACGGCGCGCTCTTCGGCCCGGCGGTCGCCGCCGGCGACTACTGGCGCTTGGTCACGAGCGGCTTCCTGCATTCGGGCCTCCTGCACCTGGCCTTCAACATGTACTTCCTGTGGATCATCGGCGGGATGCTCGAGCCCGCGATCGGGCGGGTCCGCTTCGTGACGATCTACTTCACGTCGCTGCTGTGCGGCTCCTTCGGCGCGCTGCTCGTCTCCCCGGACTCCGTGACCGTCGGCGCCTCGGGCGCGGTCTTCGGGGTCATGGGCGCGGCGATGGTCACGCTGCGGGCGCGCGGCCTCGATCCGTTCTCCGGGGGCCTGGGCGCGGTGCTCGTGATCAACCTCGTCATCACCTTCCTCGTGCCGGGCATCTCCATCGGCGGGCACGTCGGCGGCCTGCTCGGCGGGATCGCGGCGGGGTTCCTGCTGGTCGACATCGGCGACCGCCGACGCTCGCTGGCGGGGCCGATGGCGGGCTGCCTGCTGCTGGCCGGCGCGGCTGCCGTCGGCGCGGTCGCGGTCGTCTGAGCGCTCAGAACTCGACGGCCAGCGCGCGGGAGGCGGCCTCGGGCTCCGGCACCAGGCCGGGGTGCAGGAGGTGGCCGAGCACTTCGAGGCCGTCGACGAGCCGCGGGCCCGGACGGGAGAAGTAGGCCGCCGCGTCCACGGCGGCGACCTCCCGTGCCCCCAGGGCGAGCAGGCGATCGGCGTAGGCGTCGGCCTCGGCGAGGGCCCGGCCCGCGTCGTACCCGCACGGCATGACGACGACGACCTCCGGCTCCGCCGCGGCGACCTCCTCCCACGTGCGCTGCTCGGAGTGCTCCCCGGGCAGCCCGAGCACGTCCCGGCCGCCGGCGTAGTCGATGAGCTGCGGCGTCCAGTGGCCCGCTGCGAAGACCGGGTCCAGCCACTCGAGCGCCGCGACGCGCGGCCGCGGCGCATCGGCAACGGCCGTCCGGACCCGGTCGATGCGCTCCGCCGCAGCGGCGATCAGGCGTGCCCCCGCATCGGGACGTCCGACCGCGGCGGCCAGGGTCCGCACGTCGCCGAGCACCTCGCCGAGGGTCCGCGGATCGAGCGCCAGCACGTTGGGCGCAGGATCAAGCCGGCCAGCCAGGGCCGTGACGTCGTCGTAGCTGACCGCGCACACGTCGCACAGCGCCTGCGTGACGACGAGGTCGGGCTCGAGTTCCTCCAGGAAGTCCTCGTCGAGCGCGTAGATCGAGGCGCCGTCGAGGGTCGCCGCGCGGACGGCGGCGTCGATCTCGGCGGGACCCAGCCCGGCCGGGATGACGTCGTGCGTGACCTGCGGCAGTTCGGCGGCCTCGGCGGGGTGATCGCATTCGTGCGTGACGGCGATAACCTCGTCGCCGGCGCCGAGGGCGAACAGCATCTCGGTGGCGGATGGGACCAGGCTGACGATGCGCATCGAGCGAGGGACGATATGGCACGGCTGAGCGACGGGGAGATCGAGGCGCGCGTCGCCGGGGGCGAGTGGCGGCGCGAGGGCGACGCGCTCGTCCGCGAGTGGACGCTCGCGAACTTCGCCGACGCGATGGCCTTCGTGAACCGGGTGGCCGATGCGGCCGAGGCCGCCAACCACCATCCGGACATCCTCGTCCACGGCTGGAACAAGGTCCGCCTGACCATCTCGACCCACTCCGAGGGCGGGATCACCGCCGCGGACTTCGACCTCGCGGCCACGGTCGACGGGCTGGCATGAGGCGGCGGCGGGCCGCGGCGGCGCTGCTCGCGGCGATCGCCGGCGCGGGGCTCGCTGCGGCGCCGGCGGCGCCTGCCGCGCGCGTGCGGGTCTTCGCCGTGGGGCCGAAGGTCTCGGTGTCGTGGCTGGCCACCCGCAGCCAGTTCCGCGGCAAGCTGCTGGCCTTGATGGACCGGCGCCAGCGCCGAGGCGCCCCGCCGGTGCAGGCCGGCGCCGACGACGTCGCGTCGCATCTGCTCGGCCCCCGCGACCGGCGCCGGCCGGTCGCGACGGCCCGCGACCTCGTCGCCCTCCCCGAGGACATCGGGCTCATGGCCGCGTTCGTCGGCCAGCGCGGCGCGCCGGCACGGGCGGTGAAGCCCGAGGACTCCATCGCCGGCGCGATCATCGCGCTGCTCGGGACCTACGGCGACGTCATCCCCTTCTACGAGGCCCGCTACCCCGCCCTCAAAGCGCGCGGGCTGCCGCTGCGCCAGCTCTTCCTCGCCGCCACGGACACGTATGCGCGCGTCGCCGTGGAGACGTTCGCGGAGCTGGCCGACCGCTACGACGTCTACCTCGAGGCGGGAGTGAACATGGCCCAGTCGTGGCGCGTCGTCTGCACCGATCGGGCCCGCTTCCGGCCGCTCCCGGGCGGGGTGCGCTGCGCGCGCGAGGATCCGGCGCTCGTCGCCCGGCTGCGCGCCCCGGACGAGCCACAGCGGACCTACGCCTACGAGGCGACGACCTCCAAGGTGTCGAACATGGCGCTGGTGTTCGATCCGGACGGCCGGCTGATCTCCAAGCAGGTCAAGGCGTACCTGACCCCGATCGAGCTGCCCGGCCAGCTCGACCTCGTGCCGGGGCCGGTGTCCGGCCTGACCGCCGTCCCCACGCCCGTCGGCACGCTCGGGTTCGTGACCAGCAAGGACGCGTGGATGCCCGACGTCACCGCCAAGCTGGACGCCGATCACGTCGACGTGCTGGTGCAGCCGGAGTTCTTCGTGAACGACACGGTCGCGCCGACCGGCATGTGGAGCCCGGACACGCTGAAGTCCTCGGGCTACTCGGACGTGCTGCGCCATCCCTCCATGAACGCCCTCGTCCTGCCCGAGATGACGGGCAACATCTTCGACTTCTCCGCCGACGCCCAGCAGCACCTCGCCGTCAAGCCGCGGGCGGGAACGCCGTCGGGGTTCCTGGTCGGCCAGCCGCCCGCACCGGGCCTGACGCGCGTGCAGCCGTGGCTCGTCCGCGATCCGCTGCGCGCCGGCGAGCCGTTCTCGGAACGCCGCCGCCGCCTCGGCGCGGCCGGCCTGGCGGCGCTGCCGCTCGGCACCGGGCCGGCGTGCCCCGCGGTCACGACGCTCGGCCCGTGCCGGGGCGGACAGCCCGAGGGCGTCCTCTGGCAGGACGTCGACGTGGCACGGGCGCCGCGCTACCGGCCGCGGCCCCGCCGCAAGCGCCGGTCCACGCCGTTCTCCGTGAACCGGCCGCTGGCGCCGTCCGGCCGCCCGCAGCGCAACGTCGCCCTTGCCGCCCGCGGGTCCACCGCGTGGGCGGCCTTCGAGGAGCGGATCGGCGGGCGCGACCGCCTGCGCGTGACGCGGTCGAGCGACGGAGGCCGCACGTGGGCGCGCCCCATCGCCGTCGGGCCCGCCGGCGGCAACCAGCGCTGGCCGAGCGTCGCCGCCGGTCCTGACGGTCGCGTGTGGCTTGCCTGGCAGTCCGACGCGACCGGCGTCCCGCGCATCCGCGCCGCCGTGTCGGACGACGGCGGGCGGTCGTTCCGGCCCGCGTGGCCGCAGGGCGCGGCGGGGCCGGCGGTGCGCCAGTGGCGGCCGAGCATTGCCGCTGGCGAGCGCGGGCGGGCGGTCATCGCCTACGTGGACGAGCGGGCGACCGCCGACGACGACGGCGTGCCCCAGGCGCACATCCGCCTCGCCCGCACCTCTGCCGCCGGATCGCAGCGTCTCGACCTCCTGCCGCCGGTCCGGCTGGCCGCCAAGCACGACAACGCCTGGGCGCCGCACGTGGCCGCCAGCGGGCGGCGCGTGCTCGTCACCTGGGTCGACTTCCACACCTACGACTGGGAC
Organism: uncultured Solirubrobacteraceae bacterium; assembly: GCA_964512905.1. GTDB lineage: Bacteria > Actinomycetota > Thermoleophilia > Solirubrobacterales > Solirubrobacteraceae > CANJIV01. The sequence goes on along the minus strand of CAZEKK010000045.1, from coordinate 6,859 downwards.
GTGTGGGCGCGCGAGTCGCGCGACGGCGGGGTTCGCTTCGGTCCCGAGCGGCAGGTCAACGACGCGCCGGCGGACGACGAGGCGCTCGACGACACCCCTCGCGCCGCCTTCACGTCGGCTGGCGCGCTCGTCGCCTTCACCGACTGGCGCAAGCGGGCGTCGGCCGCGACGCAGCCGCATCCGCTCTACGACGTCTACGCGTCGCGGCCCGGCGCGCGCAACCGCCAGGCCGACGGCAACGGCGCGGCCCAGGTCGACAGCTTCGCGCCCGCTCTCGCCGCCGTCCCGGGCGGCGCCCTCGTGGCCTGGCAGGACCATCGCCGCGGCCCCGGCGCGATCCTCATCCGCCGGCTGTCGCCCGCCGGCGCCCCCGGCGGGCGCGTGCACCCGGTCGACGACCTCCCGGCAGCAACCGGCGTCAACCGGTGGCGGCCGAGCCTCGCCGCCGCGGGCGGGCGGGTGATCGCGGCCTGGGAGGACGAGCGCGACGGTCCGCCGCAGGTCTTCGTCGCCGCGGCTGCGACCGCCGCGATCCGGTAGCGGTCCAGGGAAGGGTGTCGGACCGGGGCCGGGGCGCCTGCTACGGTTCGCCGGTCGCCTCGATGCCCGACGACCTCCCTCGAAGTAGCGGCTCACACCGCGCCGCCGCCCGCACGGGGCCGCCCCCCGCCAGACGCCGATGACCGTCGTCGCGCTCGTGGCCGTGTTCGCGCTCGTGCTGCTGAACGGCTTCTTCGTCGCTGCCGAGTTCGCGCTCGTGCGGGCGCGGCGCTCGAGGCTCGAGGCGGCGGCCAAGGACGGCGCCCGGGGCGCGTCCACCGCGCTGGCCCAGCTCGACGACATCACCGAGTACCTCTCGGCCGCCCAGCTCGGCATCACGCTGGCGTCGATCGGCATCGGCTTCCTCGGCGAGTCGGCGGTCGCGTCGCTGCTCGAGCCGCTCTTCGGCGGCCTGTCGGACGGGGTGGCGCTCGTCATCAGCATCGTGCTCGCCTACCTGATCGTCACCGCGCTGCACATCACGATTGGGGAGCAGGTGCCCAAGGTGATGGCGATCCAGCGCGCCGAGGGGACCGCGCGGCGCATCGCCGGCCCGCTGCGGGCGTTCCGGATCGCGCTGAAGCCGTTCGTCGCCCTGCTCAACCGCGCCTCGAACGCGATGCTGCGCGTGATCGGGATCCGGACCGACTCGTTCGAGGACGAGGCCGCCGGCACCTCGGAGGAGCTCAAGCTGCTGATCGCGGAGTCGGCGTCGGGCGGCAAGCTCGACGCCGGCGAGGCGGGGATGCTCCACGGCGTCTTCCACCTGCATGAGCAGGAGGCCCGCCAGGTGATGACGCCGATCCCGGCGGTCGTGACCGTCGACGTCTCCGAGGACGTCGAGGCGGCGCTGCAACGCTGCATCGCCTCCGGCCACACGCGCCTGGTGGTCACCGAGGAGGACGACCGCGACCGCGTGCGCGGCCTCGTGCACGTCAGCGCGCTCGCCAAGCGCCTGATGGGCGAGGGGCCCGGCGCCTCGCTGGAGGCGATCGTCCACGACGCCCCGATCGTGCCGGAGACCAAGCCGCTCGACGACCTGCTCGCCGACCTGCAGCGGATGCGCACCTCCCTCGCGGTGGTCGTCGACGAGTACGGTCGGGTCGCCGGCATCGTCACGGTCGAGGACATCGTCGAGGAGGTCGTCGGCGAGATCGACGATGAGACCGATCCCGCCGGCGGGGACGTCCGCCCGCTCCCCAACGGCGACTGGTTCGTGCGCGGGCATGTCGCCGTGACCGACCTGCACGACTACGGCGTCACGCTGCCGGTCGACACCGACGCCTACAACTCGGTCGGCGGCTTCGTCTTCGCCGAGCTTGGCCGGCTGCCGCAGCGCGGCGACACGGTCAACGCCGACGGCTACTCCATCCGCGTGGAGTCGGTGCGCGACAACCGCATCGAGGCGGTCCGGATCCGGCCGCGCGGCGCCGGAAGTTGACGCCGCGCGGCGACTCTGGCACCATCGCGCGCTGATCGTTTCGGATGTCACGAGCCGCGCGAGCGGCGCAGGGAGCATCCGGCGGTTGTAGGAGGGGAGAGCCGGGAGGCGGCCGCACGGCGTTGGTTCGGGCGATCGCCTTCCGGCCGTTTTCGTTTCTCGGGGCCGCGTGCCGCTGGGCCGAGGAAGCCGCCCGCCAGCGCGGAGCCGCCCGCCGGCCCTGAGCCCCCGTTAACGCCGACCGGCCCGCTCGCGCGGGCCGATCTGCTTCTGGGAGGAGGTGCGGCTATGTGAGGTACGTCGCGGGGGCAGTATCGGTTCGCTCTCTCAAGCGTCCCTAAAGCTCCCCTGCGGGCGACCTAATACTCGGGCGGCTTCGCGTCGGGGGGCGGCGCCGGCGTCTCGGGCTGCCGGTAGTCGTGGAAGCCGCGGTCGCTCTTGCGTCCCAGCGCCCCGTCGGCGACGAGGCGGTGAACCGTCCCGGGGATCTCCTCGCCGATCGTCTCGCCGATGGCCACCGCGACGTCGAGGCCCACGAAGTCCAGGAGCGCCAGCGGACCCATGGGATGGCCGGCCCCGAGCGTCATGCACTCGTCGATCTCGGACGGCAGCAGCGAGGTCGTCTCCATCAGCCGCACCGCGGAGAACAGGAACGGGAAGAGCAGGCGGTTCACGACGAACCCGGGGATGTCGGGGACCTCGACCGCCGTCTTGTCGAGATCGCGGCACAGGGCGTGGGCGCGCGCGCGGGTCTCCTGGCCGGCGGCGCCCGGGAAGGCGAGTTCGATCAGGGCCATCGCCGGCACCGGGTTGAAGACGTGCAGGGCGCAGAACTGCTCGGCGCGTCCCGATGCGTCGGCCAGGCTGGCGACCGACAGCGACGAGGTCGTCGACGCGACGACGGCGCTGTCCGGCAGCGCGTCGTTCAGCGCCTCGAGCACCGCGCGCTTGGGCTCGAGCTCCTCGACGACCGCTTCGACGGCGAACGTCACGCCGAACTCGGCGAGCGCGTGCACGTCGGTCGTGATGGTGACCCGCCCCGGGTCGGCCGTTTCCTTCGACTTGCTGCAGACGCGCTCGATGCGCGCCCGGGCGCGGTCGGCCGAGGTGTCCGAGCGGGCCAGGAGCACCACGTCGGCGGTGCGGGCGGCCGTGACGGCCAGTCCGGTGGCGATGGCGCCGCTGCCTGCGATTCCGAGTCGTTCGTCCATAGGACGCGGCATTGTGCCAACTCGTCCGCCGCCGGGTCTTCACCCCTCGGTCGGCGCCGTCGGCGGCGTGTACACGCCCTGCACCCCGCGAGCCCGGGCGATCGGCCCGAGCAGTGCGAACAGCACGCGCTGCGTGGTCCAGGCGGGCCGCACGAGGCGGAACTCGTCGGCGAACTCCTGGCCGCTGGCCACGATCTGGAGCAGGCCCGGAACGCCGCGCCGGTTGATCTTCCCCGCCTCGGCGAGGCCCCACATGGTCTCGAAGAACGCCTCGGTCCGCAGCGCCGGCGTGGTGCGCCAGCGCATGCGGGCCGGCGCGTCGCCGGCGCACGCCATCTCGTGCGGGGCCCCGGCGGCGATCTCCAGGGTGTCGCCGGCGTGCAGGGTGCGGCGCTCGCCGCCCACGCGGGCGCTCACCTCGCCCTCGAGCACCTCGAAGTGCTCGGCCTGGCGCGGGTGCAGGTGGGCGGGCGGCCGCGGCCCGCCCGGCGCGTAGGTCGTCTCGACCTCGAGGTAGGCGCCGCCGGTCTGCGCGGTGGTGGCCAGGAACGTGATCTCCTGGCCGGTGACGGGGTTGCGGTAGTGGTCGCCGGAGCTGGCCATGCGCGCCGCGATCGTACTGCCGGGCTGCAGGTCGGCGGGGGCAGCGGTGTGCGCGGGGAGTTCCAGGACGTGCCGGGCGGCCCGGCAGGCCCGCAGGCGCCAGGGCGCCACGGCGGCGTCGACGCCCACGACGCGGGCGCGGGCATCGATCCAGACGAGGTCGATCGGCATGCGCATCCCGACCGTGTGGACGGAGCGCGTGCGCGGCAGCAGCAGGCCGGCGCCCGGCGGGACCGCGCGCAGGCCCGCGAGCCCGAGCAGCCGGGCCCGGGCGGTGGCGGCGACGCGGACGTCGGCGCCGGGCACGGCCAGCGGGGCGCGGGGCAGGCGGGCGAGGCGGCGGGGGAGCGGGACCATCGCCGGGGAGAGGCCGCGGGGCCGCCGGACTCGCCCCGGCCCGGCGAACCGCGCAGCCTCGGGGTCAGGCGGAGGCCGGCCCGGGATCCGACCCCCGCTCCAGGCGCTGCACGAGGTCGTCGAGGCGCAGCTCCTCGAGGCCGCGGCTGACCTCGTCGAGTTCGCCCGCACAGAACTCGACCAGCTCCCGGCCCTCGCGGACGAGGTCGAGCGTCTCGCGCAGGCCGGCCTCGCCCGAGTCCAGGCGCCGGATGATCTCCTCGATGCGGGCCTCGGCCTCCTCGTAGGTCGGGGCGGGCGCGCCGGGTCCCGGCGCCGCGGAGTCGCCAGCGTCGGCTGGCTCGAAGGGGTCGCCGACGCCGGTCATGGCTGCGGATCCTCAACGTCGGCCCGGACGGTGCCGTCGGCGAAGCGCAGGCCCAGGCGCCGCGCGGCCCGCGCCGCCTGCGACGTCGTCACCAGCTCGCCCGCCGGCCCTTGGACGAGGGCGTACCCGCGCGCCAGCGTGCGGTCGGGATCGTGCGCGGCGAGCGCCGCGGCGTGGGCCCGCACCGCGGCGCGGCGGTGGTCGAGCGCCGCGGGCAGGGCCTTGCGGCCGAGGACGACCGCCGCGGTGCGCTGCTCGGCCCGGCCGTCGTGCACGCGCCGGCGGGCCGCGGCGCGGATCTCGCGCAGGTGCTGATGCAGGCTCCCGCGCTGGCGCTCGACGCGCTCGGCGGGCACCCGGGCGAGCTGGCGCAGCGTGCGCGCGCGGCCGGTCACGGCGCGGCGGCCGTGGCTCCCGAGGCGACGGGCGGCGTCGGCGGCGTGCGCGCGGGCGTCGCCGACGTGGCGCGGCACGGCGGTCTCGGCCGCGTGGGTGGGCGTCGAGCAGGTCGCGGCGGCGACGTCGTCGAGGACCGTGCGGTCGGTGTGGTGGCCCAGCGAGGCGATCACGGGCATGTGCAGCAGCGCCACGGTCCGGCAGAGCGTCTCGTCCGAGAACGCGAGCAGGTCCGCGACCGAGCCGCCGCCGCGCGCGACGATCGCGACCTCGACGCCGGCGGCCGCGAGGTCCTGGAGCGCCCGGCCGATCGCGGGCGCCGCCTTGCGGTCCTGCACCGGCGCGAACGCCCACACGAGGCGGCCGGCCCACTCGCGGCGCTGCAGCGCCGCCAGGATGTCGTCGCGCGCCTTGCCGCGCTCGCCCGTCACGACGCCGATCGTGCGCGGCAGCGCGGGCCGCGCCAGCGCCTTCTGCGGCAGGGTCAGCCCCTCCGCTTCGAGCTGGGACCTCAGCCGGGCGATCTGGGCGAGCAGGTCGCCCTCGCCGGCCAGGCGCAGGGCGGACGCGCGGAAGCTGAACGACGGCGACGCGGTCGCGCTGCCGGGGTAGTAGTCGCAGCCGCCGGCGACGACGATCTGGGCGCCGTTGGCCAGCGCGCCGTCGGGGAGCCCGAGCGCGTCGAGGTCGCGTCGCCACATCGAGACCTTGATCGCGCCGCGGGCGTCCCGCAGCTCGAAGTAGGCCTGGGCGGCGGAGCGGCCGAGGTTGCTCACCTCGCCGAAGAGCTGCACGTGCTGGAAGCTGCGCAGCTTCTCGCGCAGCTTCTCCGCGTAGTCGCCGACGGCGAACGGGCCCGGCAGCGGAACCCCCTCGATGCCGGCGGGCGCGGCGGCGGCTGGGCGCTCGTCAGCCACCGGGCGCCCCGGCCGCGGCGAGCGCCCGGACCACCGCCGCCTTGTCGTGGCCCGACGGCACCGCGACCAGCGTGGTGGCCCCGGCGGCCTCGTAGGCGGCGAGGCGGGCGTCGAGGCCGGCGGGCGTGGTGCAGATGCAGGCGGCGTCGATGAGGTCGTCGGTCAGAGCCAGGGCGGCGCCGACGCGGTCGCCGGCGAGCATCTTCTCCTGGCAGGCGCGGGCGGCGTCGCCGTGCCCGTAGCGGTCGGCGGTCTCGACGTAGAAGTTCTTGTCCTTTGCGCCCATGGCGCCGAGGTAGAACGCCAGCCAGGGCCGAGCCTGGTGGCGCGCCTCGTCCGGATCGTCGTCGATGGCCACCGGCACGACGGGGGCGACGTCGATGTCGGCGGTCGCGCGGCCGGCGGCGGCGGCGCCGCGGCGCAGCGGCGCCATCATGAGGTCGGGCTGGCCCGGATTGAGCAGGAAGGGCAGCCAGCCGTCGGCGATCGCCCCGACCTGCTCGATCGACTTCGGGCCGATCGCGCCGAGGTAGATCGGAATCCGGTCCTGCACGGGCTTGGCGAGCAGCTTGAGGGGCTTGCCGAAGCCGCTGCCGCCGTGCGCGGCGTCGAGCGGCAGCGTCCAGTGCTCGCCGCGGTGCTCGAGGAATCGGCGGTCCAGGACCGTGCGGACGATCTCGACGTACTCCCGCGTCCGGGCCAGCGGCTTGGCGAAGGGCACGCCGTACCAGCCCTCGGAGACCTGCGGGCCCGACACGCCGAGGCCCAGCCGGAAGCGCCCGCCGCTGAGGACGTCAAGCGTGGCCGCGGCCATGGCGGTCGCGGCCGGCTGGCGCGCCGGGATCTGCATCAGCCCCGAGCCCAGCGCGATGCGCTCGGTCTTCCCCGCGAGCAGGCCGAGCACCGACACGGCGTCCTGGCCCCACGCCTCGGAGATCCAGACCGAGTCCAGGCCGAGGTCGTCGCCGAGCGCTGCCAGGGCGGCCTGCTCCTCGAGGGTGAACCAGGGCCAGTAGGCGAGGAACAG
>CAZEKK010000044.1:0-13103 GCA_964512905.1 uncultured Solirubrobacteraceae bacterium | reverse complement strand
TGCTCGCGCTCAACGCCGCGATCGAGGCGGCCCGCGCCGGCGAACAGGGCCGCGGGTTCGCGGTCGTGGCCGAGGAGGTCCGCAAGCTCGCCGAGGAGTCCCAGGACGCCGCCGCCAGCATCGCGCGGCTGATCGAGGAGATCACCGCCCAGACCGGTCGCGCCGTCGACGTCGTCGAGACGGGCGGCCAGCAGACCCATGACGGATCGGCCACCGTCGAGCGCGCCCGCGAGTCCTTCCTGGCCATTCAGGTCGCCATCGACGACATGAACACCCGCGTCGAGCACATCGCCGCCAACATCCAGCAGATCGCCGCCTCCAGCGCCAAGATGGAGGCCGACATCGGCGAGGTCGCCTCCGTCGCCGAGCAGTCCAGCGCCAGCACCGAGCAGGTGTCGGCCTCGACCCAGCAGACCAGCGCGTCCACCCAGGAGATCGCCTCGAGTGCCCAGCAGCTTGCGGGCACCGCCGAGGAGCTCGAACGCCTCGTCGGCCAATTCCAGCTTGAAGCGGCCTGACCCACGACGCCGGATCTCAGGCCGCCGCGCCCTGAAGAACAGGGCGCGGCGGCCGACTACCCCCGGTAGAGGTCCTGCATGAGGCTCGTGTCGACAAGCCGCCTGCCCGAGAACGCCTGTCTGGCCCGTGACGTCGAGCACGGTGCCGAGGGCACGGTGCCGCTGCTGCGCGCCGGGGTCTCGCTGTCCGCCCGCTACCGCTCCCTGCTCGTCGACGCCGGCATCCACGCCGTCTACATCGACGACGAGCTCGGCGAGGGCATCAACGTGCCCCAGGCCGTCCATCATGCGACGCGCATGGAGGCCGGCAAGGCGCTCTCCAAGGCCTTCTCCGACATCCGCCGCACCGCGCACGAGCCCGACTCGCTGCCCGAGAAGACGGTCTTCGCCCTCGAGGACGTCGTCTCGAAGATCGTCGAGGAGCTCGCCGGCGCCGAGGACGCGGCCGTGGCACTCGGCGACCTGCGGGCGGCCGACGCGTTCACGTTCCAGCACTCGATCGACGTGACGGTCGTCGGACTCCTCATCGCCCGTCGCCTCTTTCGGCTGAACGGGTACACCGACTACCGGGGCCAGCGCAGCTGGCGGCGCATCGACGAGCACCTGACCCAGCTCGGACTCGGCCTGATCCTGCACGACATCGGCAAGCTCGCGATCCCCAACGAGATCATCCACAAGCCGGGCCCGCTCAACGACCGCGAATGGGCCGTGATGAAGCGTCACCCCGAGATCGGCGTCGACCTCCTCGCCGGCAGCCACATCGGCGCCCTCGCGACGTGCGTCGTGCGATCCCACCACGAGCGCTGGAACGGGTCCGGCTACCCGCGCGGGACGATCGGCACGTCGATCCCCCAGCTGGCCAGGATCGCGGCGGTCGCCGACGTCTTCGACGCGATCACCAGCGAGCGCCCGTACGCCGCGGCCGCGCCGCAGCACGTCGGTGTGGAGGCGATCCTCGAGGGTGACGGAACGCTCTACGACTCGGAGGTCGTCGAGCACTTCTCGAAAGTCGTCGTGCCCTACCCGCCCGGCAACGAGATCGTGCTCGCCGACGGCCGCACCGGCATCGTCGCCTCGGTGCCGACCGACCATCCCCACCTGCCGGTCGTGCGGCTGGCCGTCGACGGCGACGGGCAGCCGTGCGCGCCGTTCGAGCTTCAGCTCGTGATGCGGCCGGAGCTGGCGCCGGGCCCCCGCATCGCCGCCTCGGCGGCGTAGGAGGTCCGCTCGAGTCCGGGCCCCTCGTCCGTTCGGCCAGCGGCCTCAATCCTGACCGGTGCCGTCCGACTACACCGGTCGTGAGGCCCCGGCACTTCACCTTCCGCCTTGAGCGTGTCCGCGCGCTGCGCGAGCGAACGGAGGACCAGCGCAAGGAAGAGCTCGCCGCCTCGCTCTCGCACCTCCTGAAGGGGGAGAGCCTGCTCACGGCGGCGATCCGGCGCGCCGAGGATGCCGCCCGCATGCAGCGCGGGCTGCTCGCCGACGGGCCGCTCGGCGGACCCGAGCTGCTCGCGGTCCAGGGCTACCGAGAGCGCACCGAGCGCCTCGAGCGCGCCGCCGCCGAGGACCGCGACCGCCGCCAGGCCGACGTGCAGGCGCGCCGGGGCGCCCTGCGCGAGGCCGCGGTCGACCGGCAGGCGCTCGAGCGGCTCAAGGAGCGCCGGCGCGAGGATCACGCCCGCGCCGAGGACCGCCGCGACGCCGCCGCGCTCGACGAGATCGCCATCGTCAGGCACCAGCGGGAGCGCCGCCCGTGACTGCGGTCGCCGCCATCGAGGCCGTCGACCCCGGCACGGCGCCCAGCCCGGCCTCCAGCGCGATGGCGCGGGTCGCCGAGATCCAGCGGCTCGTCGCGGAGATCACCAACCCCAGGCCGGCGGGCGGGTTCTCCGCGCAGCTCACCGCGGCCGCCGCGCCGGCCGCCGCGGCCGGGCTCGCCGGCATCGGCGCCTCCGCGCCCGCCGCCGGAGCCGCGGTCCCGTACGCCGACCTGATCGACGCTGCCGCGGCGCGGCACGGCGTCGATCCCAGCGTGTTGCGCGGGCTGATCCGGGCCGAGTCGGACTTCAACCCGCGCGCCGGAAGCAGCGCAGGGGCCCAGGGGCTGACGCAGCTCATGCCGGCCACCCAGCGCGAGTTCGGCATCACCGACCCGTACGACCCCGCCCAGTCGATCGACGGCGGCGCCCGCGAACTGCGGCAGTGCCTCGACGCGTTCGGCGGGGACTACCGCCTCGCCCTGGCCGCCTACAACGCGGGCATCGGCGCCGTGAAGCGCTACGGCGGCATCCCGCCCTACGCCGAGACGCAGGCCTACGTGCCCAAGGTCCTCGGCTACGCGGAGCAGTACCGCAGCCAGGCGTCGGCAGCCCCGGTCGCGGCAGCGCCGATCTCCGCGGGGCTGCCGACCGGCGGCTACGGCTCCTACTCCACGACCTGACCCCATCCAGCCGAGGTACCTGCGAGGAAGCCATGACCACGAGAACACCGGCGCCGGAGGCGTCGCGAGCCGGGGCCCTGCCCCCGCGCAGCGAGCCGCCGGCAGGGACCGCCGACGATGGCTTCGCGGCGATCCTCGACCACCTCGACGCCCGGACCGCCTCGGCGGAGGGCACGCCCGGACCCGGCACCGACCGCCGACCGGACACCACCGACACCAACCGTTCCCGCCACGACCGCGGTCGCCAACTCGGTCGCGGACACGACCGCGAGACCCATGCGCTCGGGCGCTCCGCCGGGCCGGCCTGCGCACGAGGCGGCCAGCCGGGAGAGCCCGCAACCGCAGCGCCTGGCGCGAACGGCCCCGAGGCGCCGGCCGGGGCCGATGGCGCGACCGGCCCCCAGGCCCCGGACGGCCCCCAGGCCCCGGCGGGCGCAAACGCTCCCGAGACGCCGATCGCGCCGGACGCCCCGCCGCCTGCCGGCGGCCTCGAGGATCTGCCGGTCGGAGCACCGGTCGCGAGCGCGCCGTCCGCCGCCGGCCGCGGGCTCCCCGCACCCGGCCCCGCCGGCACCCCGGGTCCGGTCGCCGGCGGCCCGCCGGCCTCGGCAGACGCTCCTCATCCGGCGCCGACAGGATCGACGGCGGAGCCCGCCGTCGGGGCCGCGGCACCTCCGGGCCCGCAGGCCCCCGGCGGATCGACGGCCGCCGCGCCCGCCGGCGATCCCGCCGCCGCGCCCGCCCTCCCAGGCGTTGCGCCAGGCCGGCTGGCCGCGGACGCGGCGTCCGACGGTCCGGCGCCGGCCGGTCCGGCGCCGGCCGGCGGCCCGGCCCAGCCGGCACCGGGGAGCCCGGCGGCACCGCCGGTGCCTCGGCTGCCGGCAGCGCCGGCGACCGATCGGCCTGCCGACCCGGCGACCGGTCGAGACGGCCAGCCCGGGCCGTCGAGCGCACCTGCGCCGAACGCCGCTCGCGAGGATGGGCTGCCCGCGCCGCCCGCCCCGTCGGCCCAGCCTGCCGGCTCCGCAGCGGCCCGCCCCGGCGCGGCGCCGGCGGCGGACGCGTCCGCCGCGCCCCTGGCTCCGGCATCGGCCCCGCCTGCGACCGGCGCCGCAGCGGCGCCGGCCCCGGCACCAATGCCCAGCGCGGCGCCGACCGTCCACCACCGGCACGGACTCGCCGCCCGGGCGACCACGCTCGCTGGCGCGGTGGAGAGCGTCCACGCCACGATCCGGCTCGCCGCCGAGCGTGGCGTCAGCCACGCCCGGCTCGCGCTGCGGCCGGCCGAGCTCGGGTCCATCGACGTGCACCTGCGCACCACCCGGGCCGGCCTCGTCGCCACCGTGCACGCAGACTCCGCACAGGCGCTCTCGCTGCTGCACCAGGCCGCCGCCGAGCTCGAGCGCAGCCTCGAAGCGCAGGGCGTCACGCTGCTGCGCCTCGACATCGGCCACCGCGAGCCGGAGGCCGGCGCGGCGCGGCACGAAGCCGCGGAGCGCCGCTCCGCCGGCGGCGCACGGAGCCAGGAGACCGACTCCGGCGCCGGCGAACCGGATCCCACGACCACCGCGGAGACGCTCGAGCTGCCCAGCGGCCTGCTCGTCGACGTCCTCGCCTGACCACCCACCCTCCCAATGTCCACGATCGACCCCATCACCCGCGCCTCCGCCGCCACCGGCGGCACGGCGCCCGCCGCCCAGACGGGCACGCTCGGGAAGGACGACTTCCTGAAGCTGCTCGTGGGCCAGATGCGCAACCAGAACCCGATGTCGCCATCGGGCGACCAGGAGTGGATCTCGCAGATGACCCAGTTCTCGGTCCTCGAGCAGCTCACCAACGTCGCCAGCGGCACCCAGACGATCACCGAGGAGCAGCGGATGAGCCAGGCGCTCGGCCTGATCGGCAGGACGGTCACCTACCTCGACGCCGAAGGCGCCGCCCAGACCGGCACCGTCGAGCGCGTGACGCTCACCGCCGAGGGCCCGCGGCTCACCGTCGGGGGCCGCGACGGCGTCGCGCCCAGCGCGATCTCGGAGGTCCGGTGACGCCGGCCCCCCACAACCCGGCGCTCGTTCCGCCCGGGGCCGTCGGCGGCCCAGCAGGGGCCACCCCCGCCGCGCCCCCGCCGCGCCCCACGGCCGCGCCGACCGGCCCGTCGTTTGCCGACGTGCTGGCCGGGAAGGCCGGCGGCGTCGGCTTCTCCGGCCACGCGCTGCAGCGCATCGAGCGCCGCGGCATCGACGTCGGCCCGGCCGTGCTCCAGCGCCTCGACGCGGGCGTCGCGCGCGCCGCCGGCAAGGGAGCACGCGACTCCGTCGTCCTCGTGGACGGCACGGCGTTCGTCGTGTCCGTCCGCAACCGCACCGTGATCACCGCGGTGGACCGCGAGCACATGCGCCAGCACGTGTTCACCAACATCGACAGCGCCGTCATCGCATGACGGCGCCCACCACCCCCCAACCCGGCTGGACCCGCCAGGGAGGCCGGAACCCCCGAAAGGCAGGGATGTCCCAATGATGCGAGGAATGTTCGCCGCGATCAGCGGCCTGCGCGTCCACCAGATCATGCTCGACACGACGGCCAACGACCTGGCCAACGTCAATACGCTCGGGTACAAGTCGGCGCGCACGACGTTCCGCGACTCGCTCAGCCAGGTGCAGCGCGGTGGCGCAGGCGCCAGCGGCAGCCAGGGCGGAACCAACGCCGCGCAGGTCGGACTCGGCGTCCAGCTCGGTTCGATCGACAACCTGATGGGCACCGGCGCGATCCAGTCGACCGGCAACGTGCTCGACGTCGCGATCCAGGGCCAGGGCTGGTTCCGCGTGGGCACCGGAACGCCGCCGGCCGTTCCCACGGCGTTCCAGTACACGCGCGCGGGCAACTTTGCGACCAACGACGTCGGCTACATCACGACGGCCGACGGCTACTACGTCGTGGGGCGATCCGCTGCCGGAGCTGGCGGCACCGACCAGTACCTGCAGATTCCTCCGGGCTCGACCAGCGTCGCGATCGCGCAGGACGGATCGGTGTCGTACATCCCGGCGGGCGGCGGGGCCCGCGTCACCGCGGGCTACGTCTCGCTCGCGATGTTCCCGAACGAAGCCGGCCTCGAGCGCGCCTCGGGCAACCGCTGGATCGCGGGCCCGAACTCGGGCGCCGAGGTGGTGGCCACGCCGGGCGGTGCCTACGGCCTGACCACGTCGGGCGCGATCGAGATGTCCAACGTCGATCTCGCCCAGAGCTTCACGAACATGATCACCGCCCAGCGCGGGTTCCAGGCCAACTCCCGAGTCATCTCGACGGCCGACGAGATGCTCCAGGACTTGGTGAACCTCAAGCGGTGAGCCATGACGGCTGCGCGGGCGGGGCTCGAGTTCGAGGGACCTCGGCCCCGCCCCGCATCCGCCGACCCACCTGCGCGAGAAGAGAGGCAGCATGATCGTCCTGCACCGGCTCGGACACGACGACGAGCCCATCCACGTCAATCCCGATCTGATCCAGCTCGTCGAGAGCCATCCGGACACCGTCCTGACCCTCACGACGGGCACGCGCCTGGTCGTCGCCGAGCCGCCCGACACCGTCGTCGACGCCGTGCGGGAGTGGCGCGTCGCGATCCTCACCGAGGCTCTCAAGCGCCGCCGGTGAGGTCCGACTACCCAAGGTCGAACGGCTCATGAAAGCGGCAACTGGCATTGGCATCGGCGTCGCCATCGGAGGAATTCTCTTCGGGGCGATGATGGAGGGCGTCAGCCCCGCGGTGATCATCAACATCCCGGCGATCCTCATCGTGATCGTGGGCACGGCAGGCGCCACGATCGCCGCCGTCGGAATGGACCGCATGAAGGCGGTCCCGAGCCTCTACAAGCGTGTGCTCAACGCCGAGCCCCAGGATCTCAAGGGCCGCGTGAACCAGCTCGTGTCGTTTGCCGAGATGGCCCGGCGCGACGGCCTGCTCGCGCTCGACGAGCACACCAGCGACATCGACGACGAGTTCACCCGCAAGGGCCTGCAGCTCGTCGTGGACGGCACCGACCCCGAACTGGTCCGCGACATCCTCGACTCCGAGATCGGGGCGATGGAGACCCGGCACAAGGCCGGCGCCGACACGTTCAAGCAGGCGGGCGGCTTCGCGCCGACGATGGGCATCCTCGGCACCGTGCTCAGCCTCCTGCACGTGCTCGGCAACCTCTCGCAGCCCGAGGCGCTGGGGCCGATGATCTCCTCGGCCTTCATCGCGACCCTGCTCGGCGTGGGCGCCGCCAACGTGATCTTCCTCCCGGTGTCGAACCGGCTCAAGGAGCTGTCGGCCGACGAGGTGGTCCTGCGGTCCCTGACGGTCGAGGGAATCCTCTCGATCCAGGCCGGCGACAACCCCAGGCTGGTCGGCGAGAAGCTCTCCAGCTACGTGCCGCCGGCCGAACGCGACGACCCGGACGCGGCCGAGGAGCCCGCTCCGATCCGCGAGGCGGCGGCCGCATGAGCGCGCACGCCAGCAAGCGCCGCCGCGGCGGAGGCGGCCACGAGGAGCACGAGAACGACGAGCGCTGGCTGCTCACCTACGCCGACATGATCACGCTGCTGCTCGCGCTCTTCATCGTGCTGTTCTCGATCTCGGTCGTGAACAAGTCGAAGTTCGAGTCGCTGCAGCGCAGCCTGAAGGAAGCGTTCTCCGGGAAGGTCCTCGCCGGCGGCACGTCGATCGCCGAGGCCGGCGCCGACCCGCAGACCAAGTCCCCGTCGCCCGAGACGCCCTTCCCGCCGGCGACGCCGTCGATCCAGACCTCCCAGGCCGCCCCCAGCCAGCCCCAGACGAAGGCCGGCGGCAGCGAGGACGAGGACTTCCGCAAGCTCAAGCGCCAGATCGACGACGCCGCCAAGGCCGTCGGGCTGGCCACGACCGTCGAAACCCGCATCACGCCGCAGGGCCTGCGCATCCGCCTGCTGACCGACAAGGTGGTCTTCGACTCCGGCAGCGCCACCATCAAGCCCGCCGGCGCCGACCTCCTCGACGACATCGCGGTCATCTTGAAGCGCGAGCGGCTGCGCCCCATCCAGATCGACGGGCACACCGACGACGTGCCGATCTCCACGACGCAGTTCAAGGACAACTGGGCGCTCTCGACGGCCCGGGCCACGAGCGTCGTGGATCTCATGATCGGCGACGGGGTGCCGCCCGCCCGCCTCGGCGCCGGCGGCTACGCCTGGTACCGGCCGGTCGGCTCGAACGACACCGAGGCCGGGCGCGAGCGCAACCGGCGTGTCGAGATCCTCGTCCAGCGCCTGCGGCGGCCCCTGCCACCCACCGACGGAGTCACCCTCCCATGAAGTCCAAGCTGAAGTTCATCATCCCGATCGTGCTGGTGGCGGCGTTCGCGGCCTACAAGTTCGTCCTCGCCAAGCCGGCCCCCGCCGAGCCCAAGAAGGTCGACGGCGCGGTCTACGTCCTGCCCAAGGATTTCCTGATCAACCTCGCCGACTCGCGCTACGCCAAGCTCAACGTCGGCCTCGTCCTCGCGCCCGGCTTCGCCGCGGCGCCGGAGGCCGGAGGCCACGGCGCGGCGGCAGCCCCGCCGGAGGGCTACGGCGTCCTCGAGCAGGAGGCGGTCGTGCGCGACATCGTCACCGACACGATCACCGGCGAGGACGCGAGCATGCTCACATCGGCGACGGGCCGCCACAAGCTGAAAGTGATGCTGCTCAAGCAGATCAAGAAGGAGACCGACGTCAAGGCCGACCGCGTCCTCATCATGGACGTCGCGGTGCAGTGATGAGCGACGAGATCCAGTTCCAGGAGCTCGGGGCCGATGGATCGGGCGAGGAGCGCCAAGGCGACCTGTCGCTGCTGCGCGACGTCCCGGTGTGCGTGGCGGTCGAGATCGGCCGGACGCAGATGACGATCGGCGAGGCGCTCGACCTCGGGCCGGGGTCGATCGTCACGCTGGACCGCGTGGCCGGCGAACCCGCCGACCTGCTCGTCAACGGGCGCATCATCGCCCGCGGGGAGGTCGTGGTCATCGACGAGGAGTTCGGCCTGCGGATCACCGATGTGCTCGCCGGCGCCGATCGGGTCGTCGATCCTGGCGACGTGACGGACGCGGACGCCGCCTGACGCCGCGCGGCGCCGCCCGACGACTCAAGCCGCGGGCGGTCGCGCCGACTACCGGGGCGACTCTTCCCTCGGAGTCGTCCCTCGAATGACCATTCGTCCCCGGCCGATCCTGGCCGCGGTCGGAGCGGCAGCGACGCTGCACGCCCTGGCCGCGACCGCCTACGCCGCCGCCACCACGAGCGGGGGCACCGCCCCTGCCGCGAGCGAGAACGCCCCCGTCGACCTCGAGTCCGCGCCCCAGGCGGCGTCGACGCCCGGCCTGGGCGGCGGATCGCTCGTGCGCACCATCGTCGGCCTGGCGATCGTGATCGCGGTCATCTACGGCGTGGCCTGGGTGCTGCGGCGCACGAAGTCCTCCAAGGAGGAGAAGGCCAGCGGCGCCGGCCTGGGCACGCTCGCCACCGTCCCCCTCGGCGCCGGCGCCGGCCTGCACCTCGTCCGGGTCGGCTCCGACGTCGTGCTCGTCGGGGTCGCCGACCACGTCGTCACGCCGATCCGCTCCTACACCGCCGCGGAGTCGCGCGCCAAGGGGCTGCTGCCCGACCCGGCGGCCACCGGCGTCCCGGTCTCCGCGCTCAGCGGGGGCGGCGCCGGCCGAACCGTCGTCCGCGCCCCCGCCGCGTCCAACGGCCACCCGGGCGGCGCGGGCGCCCAGACGGGCGCTCAGACGTGGATGGGCCACTTCCTGGCCGAGCTGCGCCGCCGGACGGTGCGCGGATGACCCTCGACGGCGGCAACGCGGTCCAGATCCTCCTCCTGGTCGCGGCGCTGACGCTGATCCCGGCGCTGCTGTTCACCGTCACCGGCTTCACCCGCATCCTCATCGTCCTGGGCTTCGTGCGCACCGGCCTGGGCACGCCGACCGCGCCGCCCAACCAGGTGCTCGTCGGCATCGCGATCTTCTTGACGATCTTCGTGATGGCCCCGACGTTCAAGGTCATCAAGGAGACCGCGGTCGACCCGCTGGTCGAGAAGGAGATCTCCCAGGTCCAGGCGATCAAGCGCGCGGAGATCCCGATGCGCCAGTTCATGTTCGCCCAGACCAAGACCGGCGACCTGGCGCTGTTCGTGAAGCTCGCGGGCATCAAGCCGCCCAAGACGCGCAAGGACATCCCGACCTACGTCCTGATCCCCGCGTTCATCATCTCCGGCCTGAAGATCGCCTTCCAGATCGGGTTCCTGATCTTCTTGCCGTTCCTGGTGATCGACCTCATCGTGTCGTCGACCCTGATGTCGATGGGCATGATGATGCTGCCGCCGGTCTTCATCGCCTTGCCGTTCAAGATCCTGCTCTTCGTCCTCGTCGACGGCTGGGATCTCGTCACCAGTTCCCTCGTCAAGTCGTTCAACTAGATGAGCGGTCCCACGACCACGCGTGCTGCCGCGCACCCAATCACCTCGGAGGACGCGTGAACCAAGACTCGGTCATGAACCTGGCGACGCAGGCGATGGAGATCGCCTTCAAGGTCGCGCTGCCCATCCTGCTCGTCGGCCTGGTCGTCGGCCTGGCGATCTCGATCTTCCAGGCGGTCACCCAGATCCAGGAGATGACGCTGTCGTTCATCCCGAAGATCCTCGCGATGGGCCTGGTGCTGATCGTGGCGGGCCCGTGGATGCTCAACCAGATGCTCGCGTACACGGCCGAGCTGTACCGGGCGATCCCGCAGCTCGTCGGATAGGCCCCCTCCCCGGACCGCAGGTACGCGCGCGTGAACACACTCGTCCAGCAGTTCACCGAACAGCAGCTCGCCGGGTTCATCTGCGTCCTGGCCCGGGTGACGCCGCTGTTCCTCGTCGCGCCGCTGTTCTCCTCGCGCATGGTGCCGCGCCGGGTCCGCGTCATCTGCGCCGTCGGCCTGACCGTCGGGATCGCGCCGGTCGTCACGCGCGGGCAGCGCGTGCCGCTCGATCTGCTCCCGCTGATCGGGACGATCACCAAGGAGATTCTCGTCGGCCTGGCCTTCGCCTTCGTGATCGCGGCCCTCTTCGCGGCCGTGTCGGCAGCCGGATCGATCCTCGACACGATGATCGGCTTCTCGTTCGGCTCGCTGCTGGATCCGATCACCGGCAACCAGGGCACGGTGCTCCAGCAGCTGTACAGCATGGTCGGGGTGATCATCTTCATCGTCATCGGCGGCGACGCCTGGGTGATCATGGGGCTGGCCAAGACGTTCGAGCTGGTGCCGCTGACCGCCACGCCGCAGCTCGACTCCGTCGTGGGCGGGATGCTGCAGGCGTTCTCGACGATCTTCGTCGCCGCGCTCGAGGTGGCGGCCCCGGTGCTCCTCGCCCTCGTCATCACCGACGCGGCCTTCGGCGTCGTGTCGCGCGTCGTGCCCCAGCTCAACGTTTTCGCCGTCGGCTTCCCGGCCAAGATCCTCATCGGCCTGGCCTTCATCGGCATCTCGCTCCCGTTCGCGGGCGGCTGGATCGCCGACCAGCTCGAGCAGTCGGTCTCGGCCGGCCTCCAGACCCTCCGACTCGCCGTACCGGCCCCCTGATGGCCAACGACAAGTCCGAGAAGCCGACACCCAAGAAGCTCGCCGACGCCCGCAAGAAGGGACAGGTCGCCAAGTCGATCGACGCCAACGGCGCCGTCGTGCTGCTTGCGTCCCTGATGGCGCTGTCGGCCTTCGGGCCGTTCGTCGTCGAGCAGGCGCGCAACGAGATGACCCACGCCTTCGCCCTGATCGCCACGCCCGACGTCGTCAGCCTCGCCGGGCTGAGCGCGATCGCCGGCGGCGCGCTGCAGGCCGCGATCATGGGGACGGCGCCGGTCGCGATCGCCTGCCTGATCGCCGGCGTCGCCATCAGCCTCGTCCAAGTGGGCTGGAAGCCGTCGTGGGAGGCGATCAAGCCCGAGCCGAAGAAGCTCGATCCGGTCACCGGCGCCAAGAACGTGTTCGGCATGAACGCCCTCGTCGAGACCGCGAAGGGCATCGTGAAGATCGTGATCGTCGGCGCGGCGGCCGCCTCGGTCGTGCTCCCGCGGATGGAGGATCTCCTGTCGCTCACGGGCGCGTCTCCGGCGGTGATCGCCTCGACGCTCGTCGGCACGGTTCTGGCGATCGCCCAGCGCGCCGGCATCGCCTACCTGGTCGTGGCCGCCGCCGACTACGCCTGGCAGCGGCGCCGTCACACCAAGCAGCTCATGATGGATCCGCACGAGGTCAAGGAGGAGCACAAGCAGAACCAGCTCCCGCCCGAGGTGCGCGGCGCGCTCCGCCGCCGCCAGATGGCCGCTGCGCAGGCCCGCATGATGGCCGCGGTCCCCGAGGCCGACGTCGTGGTGACCAATCCGACCCACTTCGCCGTCGCGCTGAAGTACGACGGCGCCAGCGCCGCCCCGGAGGTCGTCGCCAAGGGCCAGGACCTCGTCGCCCGGCGCATCCGCGAGATCGCCGAGGAGCACGGCGTGCCGGTCGTCTCCGATCCCCCGCTCGCGCGCGGCCTGCACGCCACGGTCGACGTGGGCCGGCTCATTCCCGAGGAGCTCTACCACGCCGTCGCGCAGGTCCTCGCCTACGTCTACCGGACCGCCGCCCGGCGGAGGGCAGCCGCATGAGCGCGATCAAGCGGCTGCTCGGCCACTCCGACCTGCTCGCCGCGCTCGCCGTCGTGGTCGTCGTCGTGATGATGGTCATCCCGCTGCCGCACGCCATCATCGACATGGCGATCACGCTGAACATCTCGGTGGGGCTGGCGATCGTGATCGCCACGATGTACCTGGCGCGGGCGCTGGACTTCTCGTCGTTCCCGAGCCTGCTGCTGCTCACGACCCTCTTCCGCCTGGCGATCAACGTCGCGGTGACGCGCCTGATCCTGCTCGAGGGCGACGCCGGCAGCGTGGTCGCCGCCTTCGGCGAGTTCGTGGTGGGCGGCAACGTGATCGTCGGCCTGGTGATCTTCTTCGTGCTGGCGATCATCCAGTTCGTCGTCGTCACGAACGGCGCCGGGCGGGTCGCCGAGGTCGGCGCCCGGTTCACGCTCGACGCGATGCCCGGCAAGCAGATGGCGATCGACGCCGACCTCAACG
>CAZEKK010000043.1:0-13367 GCA_964512905.1 uncultured Solirubrobacteraceae bacterium | reverse complement strand
CGGGGAAGGCGAGCAGCGCGATCCGGTGGTTGGCGGCGTCGTTCGTGAGCCACGCCCCGACGTCGTCTTGGAAGTTGACCTCCGCGCCGACGACCGTGGCGTACCAGTCGATCATCTCCTGCAAGCGGGTGGTCTTGAGGTTGAAGTGGTGAAACGTGGGGTGGATCACTGCGGCGTCGGCCATTGCGGGCGCTCCTTCGGAGATCAGCGGGTCGTCGGGGTCGATAGGGACAGTCGCTCGCGCAGGTCGCGGACGAGCGCGGGCAGGTCGGTAGGCGCGGCGGCGCTGCCGAAGACGTAGAAGTCGGGACGCACGAGCACGGCGTGCACGGCGTGCACGTCGAGCCACGCGGTCGTCCGGCCGTCGGCGTCGCGCGCGCCATCCGGTGCCGCGGGGTCGAGGCTCACCACGCCGACGCGCAGCGTGTCGAGGACGGCGCGCAGCTCGGGATCGAGGACGGCGCGGGGGTCGCCGTCGCGCGCGACGAGCGTGAACCCGCCGCCGGTCAGGTCGTCCATCAATGCCTCGCGGCCGGCGCGCTCCAGGCGCCCCTGGACGGCGAGGCGCCCGGAGAGCGGATCCCCGTCGCGGTGCAGGGCGCCCTCACCGAGGGGAGCGGGGTCGAGGGCCGGCGGGGCGCCGGCCGCGCGCAGCATGGTGTCGCGCTCGGCCGCCTTGCGCGGGTCGAGCTCGCACAGCACCTTCCCGAGCTCGACGGCGAACGCGATGAACCACTCGGTCTGCGGCTGGCGTTCGGGGCCGACCGTGTCGAGCAGGGCGTCGTCGGCGATTCCGCGCAGGACGAGGTCGAGCTTCCAGGCGAGATTCGCCGCGTCGCGAAGCCCGGCACAGAGGCCCTGGCCGAGAAACGGCGGAGTGAGGTGGGCGGCGTCCCCGATGACGAGCGCCCGCTCGTCGCGCAGGCGCTCGGCGAGCATCGAGCGGAACTCGTAGACGGCGTGCCGGGTCAGCCGGCCGTCCTTCGGCGTGAACCATGGCGCCAGCAGCTCCCAGGCTCGTGCCTCGTCGAAGTCCTCGGCCCGCTCGCCGGGGAGCAGCATGAACTCCCAGCGCCGGTGGGCGGTGCCGCTCTGCACGTGCGTGGTCGGCCGCCGGGGGTCGCACCACTGGCAGCCGGCCGGCAGGTCGAGCGCGTCCATGTCGTGCGGCTCGACGTCGACGACGAGCCACCGCTCACGGAACCCGAGGTCGCGCCGCGCGATGCCAAGGGCCTCGCGCACGAAGGAGTTCGCGCCGTCGGCGCCGACGACCCAGCGCGCGCGGACGCTGCGGGTCTCCTCGCCGCGCCGCAGCGTGAGGGAGGCGCCGGCGCCGTCGCGCTCGAGGCCCTCGGCGACCCAGCCGCGCTCGACGCTGACGCCGGCGTGGGCACGGGCGGCGGCGTCGAGCGCGCGCTCGAGCGCCGGCTGGAAGAAGAGGTAGTCCGGCTCCCACCCGGACACCGCGGGCACCGGCGCGCGGAGGGTCATCACCGGCTGGCCGTCGGCGCCGAGCCAGTGGTAGTCGCGCACGGCGAGCATGTCGCTGGCGACCTCGTCCGCGACCCCGAGGCTCTGGAGCAGCCGCATGATCTCGTGGTCCAGGTGCACCGCCCGCGGGAGCCGGTAGATCTCCTCGAAGCGCTCGAAGGCGGCGACGCGGTGGCCAGCGGCGCCGAGCCAGCCGGCCAGGGCCTGGCCGACCGGGCCGTAGCCGACGATCGCGACGTCGATGTCGGCGTCCCGGGTCATGCGGCTGCGGCCGCCGCGATCGGCCGGGCGAGCACCTGTCCGAGCGCGTCGGTGAGCGCCGCTCCCGCGTCCTCGGCGGGGCCGAGGCTGCGCCAGGCGACGACGCGGTCGGGGCGGACGAGGATCGCGCCGTCCGGCCCGATTTCGCGGCGGCGCACCCAGGTGAGGCGCGGGTCGAAGAGGTCGCCGTCGACGTGGCCGATGCGGACGGCGTCGAGCGGCAGCCCGGCCGACCTGGCGAGCTCGCGGGCGGCCTCGCACCACGCCTCGCCCTCCTCGCCCGCGATCAGCAGGAAGCGCCCGGGCGCGACGAGGTCCTTGATCGCCCTCCGGCCGCCGTCCTCGTCGTCGATCCACGCGTGCGGGAGCGGGGCGCCCGGGCGGGTCGAGGGCTCGTAGATCCTGATGTCGTCTGGGTTGTGGGGCTCCGGCGTGCCGTCGGGGACGACCGCGGCAGACTTGCACGTGTAGCCGTACTCGACGTTGTGCTCGCTGAACTCCATCGACTGCGAGCGGATCGCGCGCAGCACGGCCGAGCGGTGCTCGGCGTCCTCGGGCCGTCCGCTCCAGATGCGGCGCAGGCGTGCGAGGTTCTCCTCCTCGGTCTGCTCGTGCGACACGCCGATGGCGGCGTTGATGACCCCGAAGTGGTTCACCGCGTTCTCGAGCGACCGCTGCGCGTTGCGTTCCAGCGACGGGCGCCGCTCGGGCTCGTAGGTGTCCAGGAGCGCCGGGGATGCGTGGCCGGCGAGCACGGCGGCGAGCTTCCAGGCCAGGTTGTGGACATCCTGGATGCCGCTCGTGAGGCCCAGGCCGCCGGTCGGCGGGTGGCGGTGGGCGGCGTCGCCGACGAGATACACGCGGCCTTCGGAGTAGCGGTCGGCCATCACGGCCTCGACCGACCAGCGGGTGATCTTGTGGATCTGCAGGGGCAGGTCGGGGATCCCCAGCGATGCCCGCACGTCGGCCTCGACCTGCTCGTCGGACTGGGCCCGGGGGTCGTCGACCGGGTAGTTGATGTGGACGACCCACTCCTCGGATGCGGGCCCCCAGCGCTCGGGTCCCATCGGGACCATCACGACGCCGACGCCGGTCTGCGGGGAGAGGAGCCAGCGGATCAGGACGTCGTCGTCCTGGGCCAGCTGCGAGAAGTCGGCGGAGACGTGCATCGTCGCCGTCTCCGTCACGTGGCCCAGGCCCTCGTGCTTGACGTCGATCAGCCCGGGCACGGTGCGGCCGCCGTCGGCGCCGATGACGTAGCGCGCGCGGACGGTGTACTCGGTCTGCGCCTCGAGGTCGCGGACGGTCGCGGTGACGCCCTCGTCGTCCTGCGTCAGTGCGGTCAGCTCGTGGCTGAAGCGGATCCGACCGGGTGCGAGCGCCTCGGCGTGGTCCTTCATCAGGGGCTCGAGGCGGATCTGCGGCAGGTTCAGCTGGCGCCACGCGCTCGCGGCGCGCCAGTTCTCGTCGTCGCCGCCGGCGCCCCAGCACTCGATCCGGGCGATGCGCCGGCCGTGGTCGGCGGTCGGGCCCGCGAGCCCGGCGTAGAACGCGCTGGCCGCCATGTTCGCCGCCGGCGTGCTGCGCTGCGCGATGACGTCCGCGACGCCGGCGTCGTCGAGGATCTCCATCGTGCGCTGGTTGAGCACGTGCGCCTTGGGGAGGATCGACGTGGTCGGGAGCGAGCTCACGAGCAGGTGCTCGACGCCGAGCCCGGTGAGCAGCATCGACGCGGTGAGGCCCGCGCCGCCGCCGCCGACGATCAGGACGTCGACGGTCTGGCCGGGGGCGGAGGTGGCGGTCATCGTGGTGGTCCTTCCTCGGCGGAGTTGGTCAACAGGACGAGGGCCGGCATGGTGCGAGACCGTAGAGGTAAACTAAATGATTGTCAAGTTTATTCATGAAGTCCGTTCATTTCGATACGCTGTCCGACATGCCCGCGAAGCGCGCCGCCCGCCGGCCCGGTCGGCCCCGCGCCGGAGACGCCCCGGCCTCCGTCGATGCGATGCTCGCGGCGGCGCTGCGTGCCTTCGCCACCCACGGCTACGACGGCGTGTCGGTCGGCGCGCTGTGCCGCGAACTCGGCGTCAGCCACAGCCTGCTCCACCAGCGCTTCGGCTCCAAGGACGGCCTCTGGCATGCCGCCGTGGACTGGGGCTTCGGCGGGCTGGCCGACGAGCTCGCGCGGGCCACCGATCCGACGTTGAGCGATCCGCTCGACCAGCTCGAGGCCATCCTCCGGCGCTTCCTCGAGGTGTCCGCCGAGCGGCCGGAGCTCGTCGGCCTGATGAACCTCGAGGGGCGCGAGAGCTCCGAGCGGCTGACCTACCTCTACGACCGCTACGTGGATCCGATCACCGCGCCGGTGACGCGGGTGCTGGAGCACCTCGCGGCCGAGGGCCGCATCCGGCCGATCTCCCCGCGCGCCTTCCATTTCCTCGTCACCCACGGGGCGGCGGCGCCGTTCACGCTGGTCGCGCTGGCTCGCGAGCTCGAGCCGTCCGACCCGCTGGATCCCGTCGAACGCGAGGCCTACATCGACATGGTGCTCGAGGTTCTGCTCGCGGGCATTCGGCTCGACCGGCCGGCACGCTGAGGCTTCGGCCGATCGAGGCCGCCCGGGCCGCCGCGGGGAGGCCGGACGGCCCGGATCCGTCCGGTCCGTAGTCTGGCCCCATGCGCCGAGTCGGCCAGTGGTCCCATGATCATCGCCGCCGGGTCTATGCCTTGGTCGCGGCGGCCATCGTCGGGGCGGCGGTGCTGGCCGGCGCCTCCGGCGGGAGCTTTTCCTCCGACTTCAAGCTCCCGGGCTCCGAGTCCCAGCGCGCCCGGGACCTGCTGAAGCAGCGCTATCCGAAGCAGGCCGGGGACGCGAGCCAGATCGTCTTCCGCGCCGATGCGGGCACCCTGCGCGGCCCCGCCCAGCGTGCCCAGGTTCAGCGGGTCGTGCGCAGCGTCGACGGCCTGCCGGGCGTGGTCGGGGTGCAGTCGCCGTATGCGGGCGCCGGCGCGATCAGCCGCGACGGGCGCACCGCCTTCGCCACCGTGCAGTTCGCCAAGACCGCCGATGAGGTGGCGAAGGCCGACGTCGAGCGTGTCGTGAGGGTCGCCCGGAGCGGCGCCACGGCGGACCTGCAGGTCAACCTCGGCGGCCAGGCCATCCAGCGGGCCCAGCGTTCTGAGCAGTCCGCGGCGGAGGGCATCGGGGTGCTCGTCGCGATCGTCGTGCTGATCTTCGTCCTGGGTTCGGTGGGCGCCATGACGCTGCCGCTGATCGTCGCGTTCTCGGCGATCGTTCTCGGCACGCTGCTCGTCACCGCGGCGTCGTCGGTCGTGGCGATCGCGGACTTCGCGCCGCAGCTGGCTGTGATGATCGCGCTGGGCGTCGGCATCGACTACGCGCTGCTGATCATCAACCGCTTCCGCGGGGAGCGGGCCCGCGGCGCGGACGTGCGCGAGGCGACGCTGACCTCGATGGACACGGCCGGGCGCTCGGTCCTCTTCGCCGGCGTGACCGTCGTCATCGCGCTGCTGGGCATGCTCGTGCTGGGCATCCGCTTCCTCAACGGACCCGCGGTCGCCGCCGCGCTCGCCGTCCTGCTGACGATGGTCGGCTCGCTGACCCTGCTGCCCGCGCTGCTCGGGTCCTGGGGCCACCGGATCAAGCCCGCCTCGCTGCCGGACCTCGACGCCGAGCCGCGCGGCTGGGCGCGGCTGAGCCGCATCGTGCAGCGCCGCCCGGCCGTGTTCGCGATCGGCACGCTGCTGGTGATGCTGCTGATCGCCTCGCCCGCGCTGGGCATGAACCTCGGCTTCGGGGACGCCGGCAACGACGCGCCCTCCAAGACCACGCGCCTGGCCTACGACCAGCTCTCCGAGGGCTTCGGGCCCGGCTTCAACGGCCCGTTCCTCGTCGTGGCGGAGGCCCCGCCCGGAGCGAACGCGCGGCTCGCGCTCGCGCGGCTGGCCGGGGCGCTTCGCGCGCAGGACGGAGTGGCCGCCGTGAGCCGCCCGCGCCTGAACCCCGCCGGCGACACCGCCACGCTCGAGTTCTTCCCCGCGACCAAGCCGCAGGACCAGGCCACGCAGGATCTGCTCGCCCGGCTGCGCGACGACGTCGTGCCGCCGGTCGCCAAGGCCAACGGCCTGCAGGTGAGCATCGGCGGCGCGACGGCCACCCAGGCCGATCTCAGCTCCGCGCTGTCGGCGAAGCTCCCCGCGTTCGTGCTGATCGTGGTCGGCCTCTCGCTGCTGCTGCTGGCGATGGTCTTCCGCTCGGTCCTCATCCCGATCAAGGCGGGGATCCTCAATATCCTGAGCATCGGCGGGGCGCTCGGCGTCATCACCTGGGTCTTCCAGGACGGGAACCTCGGCTCGCTGATCGGCGTCGACACGACCGGGCCGATCGAGTCGTTCTTCCCGGTCTTCCTCTTCGCGATCGTGTTCGGCCTTTCGATGGACTACGAGGTCTTCCTCGTCACGCGCATGCACGAGGAGTGGGAGCGCACCAAGGACGCCAGCTACGCCGTGCGCCACGGGCTCGCGCTCACCGGGCGCGTGATCACGGCGGCCGCGATCATCATGATCAGCGTCTTCGCCTCGTTCATGCTCGGCGACGACCGCGTGATCAAGCTCTTCGGGCTCGGGCTCGCGGTCGCGGTCTTCCTCGACGCGTTCGTGATCCGGCTCTTCCTCGTGCCCTCGGTGATGTACCTGCTGGGGCGCCGGGCCTGGTGGCTGCCGGGGTGGATCGACCGGCGCCTGCCGCGCCTTTCGATCGAGGGGCCCGAGGCCGCGCCCGAGACGGCCGGCTAGCGGTCGCCGGGCAGGCCGTCGAGCAGGCGGGCGCGGGCTGGCTGGCGGTCGGGGTGGGCGCCGGCCCGATCGCTGGCCGGCAGTCAGGCCAAGCGTTTCCGCGCCAGGCCCGCGGATCCCCCAACCGGACGGGCAGCTCACCACGGATTTCGCCCAACAGCCGTTCTCGTTCCTCTCTCGAAAGGACCTGACCCATGTACGCACGCACCGCTCCTCGACGGACGGCACTCGGCCTCACGGCCGCGGGCGTCCTCACGGCGGCGCTGGCTCCGGCGGCGCTCGCCGCGACGCCGTCCAACACCGCCAAGCTCAAGCGGGCCGGGGACACGGCCCTGACGCTCGACAAGAACGCCGCCAAGGCGCTGAAGAGCCTGGGCGTGAAGGTCGCTCCAATCAGCCCGGCGAAGGTCAGGGGCGGCGCGGTCGCGTTCCCGATCACCAGCGGCGACGTCGATCCCAAGCTTGCCGACGGCGCGCTGATCAACCACTCCGGCGGCCTCTCCCTCTCTGCCGGCAAGACCAAGGTCGCGCTGCGGAACTTCCGCATCCGGGTGACCTCTTCGCAGGCGACGATCTCCGCCGCGGTCGGCACGAGCCGCGCGACGATCTTCAACCTCGACACCTCTAAGGCGAAGGTCACCCGCCCGGGCCTGAACCTGCGGCTCGCGAACGTCGGCGTCAAGCTCAACGCCACCGGCGCGACCGCGCTGAACAAGGCCTTCAAGGTCAAGGCCTTCAAGCCCGGCCTGAAGCTCGGCACCGCGGTCGTCAACGCGCAGTTCGCCCAGTTCATCATCGAGGGCGGCGACACGGCGCTGACGCTCAATGCCGGCACGCTCGGCGTGATCACGGGCGCCGGCTTCACCCCGACCATCGTCGCCCCCGCGACGCTGAACGGCACGCTGGCCAAGTTCCCGATCGTGAAGTCGAAGATCTCGTCGGCCCTGACCAGCGGCGTGATCGCCCACTCCGGCGGCATCACGCTGACGAAGGGCGGGACGCCGACCAGCGCGACGAACTTCGACATCACGCTGTCGGCCAACCCGTCGCTCGCCGCGACCATCAACGGCGCGGCCGGACCGAAGGTTGCGATCCTGAACCTCGACCTGGCCGGCCTCAAGCAGACCGTCCGCGGCCAGACCGTGACCCTGGGCGGCGTCGCGGCGAAGGTCAACGCGACGCTGGCGAACGCGCTCGGCCTGCCGGGGGCGAATGGCGCGACCCTCGGCACCGCCGTCGTGACGGCGAAGGTCCGCTAAGCGGCCGCCGGTCCTTCGGGATCGGCACCGTTCCCCGCGCGAGGGCGGCCCACGGGCCGCCCTCGCCGCGTCCGGGCGGCGATGTCGTCACTCCGCGAGGCGGTCACGCCGGTGAAGCCGACGGCACGAACCTCCGGCACGCCGGTGCCGCCTGGCCGCCGCAGGGTGGGGCGGGTCGGCGGCTGGTCCGTGCGCCATCCGCAGGCGCCGCCGCGACTATCATCGCCCGTGCGATGGCCGCCGCGCACGCCCCGGGCCTCTGGGCCGCGATCGACACGCCGGCAGCGGGCGCTGCCGTGCCGCCCGGCCTCGTGCGGGTGACGGGCTGGGTCCTGCAGGAGTCCGGCCGGTTCGAGGCGGCGCTGCTCGTCGTTGACGGCGGCCTGGCCGCGCCCGTGCAGCTGGGCGGTTGGCGCCCCGATCTCGCGCCCCACTTCGCCGCTATCCCGCACGCCTCCTCCGGAGGGTTCGACGGCGCCGTCGACCTCCGCGCCGGGGTCGCGGGCACCGCCCGGATCGCGCTGCTCGTCAAGCCCCCCGATGGCGAGTGGCGGGAGGCCGCGGCCGTGCGGGTGCGGACCGGCGAGCCGGGCGACGACCGCCCCGGACGGCACGCCCGTGCCGCGTTCACGATCGTCCACGACGAGCCGGTCATGCTCCCGCTGTGGCTGCGGCACTATGCCCGCCACTTCGATCCCGCCGACCTGTTCGTCCTGGCCCACGACGACCCGGGCGCCATGGCGCTCGCCCGGGAGGCGGGCGCGCACGCCGTGCCGGTCCATCGCGAGGCGGCGTTCGACCACTACTGGCTGCGCCGGACCGTGCAGGACTTCCAAGCCTTCCTGCTGCGGTCCTACGACGCCGTCCTGTTCGCCGAGGCGGACGAACTCGTCGTGGCGAACCCGCTCCGCTACGACGGCCTGAGCGCCTACATCGACGCCCTCGACCGCCCGGCTGCGCGCTGCGCCGGCTTCAACGTCGTCCAGCAGCCCGACGAGCCGCCGCTGGCGCTCGACGTCCCGGTGCTGGCCCAGCGCCGCTGCTGGCACGCCTCGCTGGACTACTCCAAGCGCCTGTTGTCCCGGGTGCCGCTGCGCTGGTCCGACGGCTTTCACCGGGAGTTCAGCGCGCCCGACGATCCGCCCGATCCGGACCTGCTGCTCGTCCACCTGCACCGCGCCGACTACGAGATCTGCCTCGGCCGCCACCGCGCCGCCGCGTCGCGGCGCTGGAACGAGGAGGATCTGCGCCGCGGCGACGGCGCCCAGAATCGCATCGTCGATCCGGCGGAGTTCAAGTCGTGGTTCCGCGGCGGCGACGACCTCGACGCGCCGCCCGAGCGCATCCCCGAGCACCTGAAGGAGATCCTCTGAGCCGCCCGGTCGCGACCGTCACCGGCGGCAGCGGGTTCGTCGGCGGCCTCGTGCGCCGCGCGCTGGCCGCCGACGGCTGGGAGGTGCGCGTGTTCGACCCCTGGCGGGGCGCGCTCGTCGATCTCGTCCGGCGCCGTCACCTGGCGGCCAGCCGCTCGCGGGCCGGGCGCCGCACGGCGCGGGCCATTCGGGCGGTCCAGCGCCGCGCCGAGCCGCGCCTCGTGCGGGCGGGGGCGATCCGCCGTCACGAGGACGACATCCTCGCGGGCCGCGAACGCCTGGCGGACGCCTTCGCCGGCAGCGACGCCGTGGTGCACCTCGCCGGGATCCCGCACCCCTTCCAGCCGGGCGCGACCGACGAGGACTTCCTGCGGATCAACTACGAAGGCGCCGTCGACGTCTTCGAGGCCGCGCGCGACGCGGGGGCGCGGACGTTCGTGTTCGCGTCCTCGGCGCAGGTGTACGCCATCAACGCGCCCGTGCGGATCGCCGGCTTCCCGATCACCGAGTCCAACCCGCTGCCGCTGCCCGCCGAAGGCCAGACCACCTACGGCTTCCTCAAGGCCGCGGTGGAGCGCTATCTCGCGGGCGCGTGCGCGACCGGCACCACGCAGGCGGTGGCCCTGCGCCTCGAATTTCCGGGCTTTCGCTCGCGGCACCCGGCCAACTTCTACGTGAGCACCTCGATCGAGAACACGATGGCCGGGTTTCGCTGCGCCGCCCGTCCGCCCGACGGCCTGGGGTTCGAAGCGTTCAACCTCGCCGACGCCGAGGTCGATCCGGCCATCGTCGACATCCAGGCGTTCCTGCGCGAACGCTGGCCGTACGTTCCGAACCACACGACCGGCAACGCCTGCCTGCTGTCGACCGACAAGGCACAGCGCCTGCTCGGGTACCGGCCCGTTTCGAACGGCCGCTACGTCGACGAGTCCCTCGTCTGGTGAGCCGCCCCCGCGCCGCGCCCGGGGCCGGCCCGATACGGTCCGAGACGATGCTCGTCGTTCCCGACCTGCCCGCCATCGCCGCGTGCGCCCGCGCTGCCGGCCGTCTCGGAATCGACACGGAGTTCGTCGGCGAGGGCCGGTACCGGGCGCTGCTGTGCCTCGCGCAGTTCGCCACCGACGGCGACCGGCCGGACGCCCCGGCCCGGGTCGACCTGCTCGACACGCTCGGCGAGTACGACCCCGCGCCGATCGCCGCCGTCCTGGCCGATCCGGACGTCGAGATCGTCATGCACGCCGGACGGCAGGACGTCGCCCTCCTGCGCCGCGTCTGGTCGACGGAGGTCGTGAACATCTTCGACACCCAGGTGGCCGCCGGCTTCGCCGGGCTCGGTGCGCAGACCGGCTACGGCAACCTGCTGCACGCGGTGCTCGGCACGCGGCTGGACAAGTCCGAGTCCTTCACCCGCTGGGACGAACGGCCGCTCACCGACAAGCAGCTCTCCTACGCCCGCGGCGACGTGGAGGAACTGCTCGCGCTCGCCTCCGCGCTGCAGGACCGGCTGCGGACGTCGGGACGGCTCGAGTGGGCGCGCGAGGAGTGCCGGGCCCTCGAGGGCGCCGCCGACGTCCGCGATCCCGGCACGGCCTACCTGCGCCTGCCGCGGATCACGCGGCTCAAGCCGCGCGAGGTGGCCGTGGCCCGCGAGCTGGCGGCGTGGCGGGAGGCCACCGCCTCGGCGGAGGACAAGCCGGTCGGCTCGGTGCTTCAGGACGCCGCGCTCGTCGAGATCGCCCGTCGCCGGCCGGCCGACCAGCGCGGCCTCGAGGCCGTCCGAGGGGTGCAGCAGCGGACGATGCGCCGCCACCGCGCGGAGATCCTCGCCGCCGTGGAGCGCGGCGCCGCCGCCGAGCCGATCCGGCTCGAGCCGTCCGATGCGCCCCGGCTCGACGCCGCCGACGCGCCGCTCGTCGACCTCGCCGCGGCGCTCGTGCGCGCCCGCGCGCTGGACGCCGGCCTCGCCTACGAGCTGGTCGCGTCGCGGTCGGACCTCCAGGCGGTGGTCGGGGCCGCCCGGCGCAACGGCAGCGAGCCCGACGTGCGCACGCTGACCGGGTGGCGGCGCGAGCTCGTCGGGGCGGAGCTGCTCGATCTGCTGGCCGGACGGCGGTCGCTCGGCGTGGACCGCGGCGGCGGCCTGCGCGTCGTGGACGACGCCGGCCCGTAGGCGATTGGGCGCCGCGCCGCCGCCGGCCGGCGCCCCGCCGTAGCCTGTCTGTCCCGTTCCGACCCGTGCCCCGCCAGGAGACCTTGCCATGAGCCTGCCCGATCCCGCTGCCGATTCCACCGTCCTCGTCACCGGCGCCTCCGCCGGCATCGGCGCCGAACTGGGCCGCCAGCTCGCCGGTCGCGGCCACAACGTCGTGCTCGTGGCCCGGCGCGCCGATCGCCTCGAGGAGCTCGCCGAGGAGCTGCGCGTCCGCCATGGCGTCGTCGCCGAGCCGATCGCGTGCGACCTCGCCGACGGCGCCGCCCGCACGGCGCTCGTGCAGCGCCTGCTCGACGGCGACCACGCGGTGGCCGGCGTCTGCAACAACGCCGGGTTCTCGACCCTCGGCCGCTTTCAGGACTCCGACCTCGACAAGGAGCTGATGGAGTCCGAGCTCAACGTCGTCGCTCTCCAGCACCTCACCCGCGCCTTCCTGACCGGCATGGTCGACCGGGGCCGCGGCGCGATCCTCAACGTCGGATCGATCGCCGGCTTTCAGCCGCTGCCGCGCCAGGCCACCTACAGCGCCACGAAGGCCTTCGTGAACGCCTTCTCCGAGGCCGTGCACACCGATCTCGCCGGCACCGGCGTGTCGTGCACGGTCCTGTGCCCGGGCCCCGTGAAGACGGAGTTCGCCGAGGTGGCGGGATTCGGCGAGATCGGCGAGGCCGGGCCCGACTTCGTCTGGGCGAGCGCCGCCGACGTCGCGAGGGCCGGCATCGAGGGCATGGTCAAGGGCCGGCGGACGGTGATCCCGAATCTCCCGGCGCGGGTGGTCGGCGCGAGCGGCCGGTACTCCCCGCGGACGGTGCTGCTGCCGCTCTACGCACGCTTCGCCGGCGGGCAGATCGACAAGCAGTCGGGATGACGGCCGGCCGACCGCCTGGGCCGGAGCAGGGCATCGTCGTCGACGGGCTCGTCCGTGAGTTCAAGGGCGGCATCCGGGCGGTCGACGGCATCGAACTCGAGGTCGCGCCCGGGGAGATCTACGGGTTCCTGGGACCGAACGGCGCCGGGAAGTCGACGACGGTCCTCATGCTCACGACGCTCCTGCCCCCGACGGCGGGACGCGCGACCGTGGCCGGCTACGACATCTCCACCCAGGGCGCCGACGTGCGGGCGGCGATCGGCGCCGCACTTCAGGAGGCGGCGCTCGACCCGCTCCTGACCGGGCGCGAGCACATGCGCCTGCAGGCCTCGCTTCAAGGCCTGCCGAAGGCCGACCGGCTGGCGCGGACGGCCGAGCTGCTCGACCGCGTCGGGCTTTCGAACGCCGCCGACCGGCGGGTGGGCGGCTACTCCGGCGGGATGAAGCGCCGCCTGGACCTCGCGCTGGCCCTCATCCACCGCCCGCGCATCCTCTTCCTCGACGAGCCGACCACCGGCCTGGATCCGCAGAGCCGCAGCGCCCTGTGGGACGAGGTCGCGAGCCTCGCGGCCGACCGCGGCGTGACCGTGTTCCTGACCACGCAGTACCTCGAGGAGGCCGACGCCCTCGCCGACCGCGTGGGCATCATCTCCAAGGGGCGGATCGTCGCGGAGGGCTCGCCCGCGGCGCTGAAGGACGAGATCGGCAAGCCCACCGTCGAGGTCGCGCCGGCCGATCCGGCGGATCGCGACGCCGTCGCGGCGGTGCTGGCCGGCTTCGGCGCCGACGTTCCGTGCGACGCCCGGTCGGCTGCCGTGCAGCTCGAGGGCGGCGAGGCCCGGCTCGCCGAGGTGGTGCGGGCGCTCGACGCCGCTGGCGTGCATGTCGCGACGCTCCAGCTCCATGCGCCGACGCTCGACGACGTCTTCCTGGCCAAGACGGGCCGGTCGCTCGAGGGCGCGGACGCGGACGACGCCGCCGTCGAGGAGGCCGCCGTCGAGGCCGGGGCCCCGTGAGCGCCGCCGCCGTCGCCCCGCCGCTGGCGCGGCGCTCGGGCCTGGCCGCCCAGGTCGCCGTGCTCGCCCGCC
>CAZEKK010000042.1:0-13373 GCA_964512905.1 uncultured Solirubrobacteraceae bacterium | reverse complement strand
ACCAGGAGATCGCCGACGAGGTCGTCCTGAGCCTCGTCGCGGTCAAGACGCACCTGCGGACGCTCTACGGGAAGTTCGGCCTCGCCGGCCTGCCCCAGAACCGCAAGCGGGCCGCGCTCGCCGAGGCGGCGCTGCGGTCGGGCGTGCTGGCCGACCGCGACTTCGGGCCGTAGCGGGGGTCGCCGCCGGGTGGCGGAACCCGATACCTCGGGCACCTCCCCGCAGCGGCCCAGGTCGCCGAAGCTCCGGGCACACCGTCGAGCCCCTGGAGGAGGAGCTTCATGTCCCGCACCGCCCGCCGTACCGCCGCCGTTCTCGCCGCCGCTGCGTCCACCCTCGCCATCACGGCGTCGGGTGCCGCCGCCGCGCCCGGCGTCGGCAGCGCCCCCGGCCCGCACCTGCACCCCAACCGGTCCGTGCACACCGTGCCGATCCGCGCCTCGGTCCGCCGCGCCGCGCCGGTCGCGATGGCCGCGGGCATCGGCTCGGTCCGGGTCCGCGTCGACAGCCAGGGCTGGAAGGGCACCGCCTACTACACCTACCTCTCGCAGGACACCGTTCGCTACATCGCCCGCAATGGCCCAAAGGCCGTCGAGGCCGCGTGCGTGCTTGTGGCGCTGAAGGCGCCGGTGCCCGGTGCGGCGTGCGCGATCGTGATGATCCTCTGGGGCGACTGGTTCACGAGCCAGATCCGTCAGGCCGCGTCACGCGGCTGCGTGCGGATCATGACCATCAAGAACAGCGTGCTGGCCTGGCAGCGCGGCGGCTTCTGGATCCCGCCCACCAACCTCGGCGCCGGCTGGAACTTCATCGGCTGGACCAAGGCCGCCATCACCGTCGTCCCCAACGAGGGGCCCGGCGGCTGGTGCCGCGAGCACTGATCGACCGCGCCCGCAGGCGCGGCAGGCCCGCCCGTTCCGACGGGCGGGCCGTGCCCGTGCTCAGCCCTGCTCGCCCTCCGCCGCCGCCGCGACGTGCTCGGCGGCCGCCGCGGTCTCCAGCGGCGCGGGCGCGGCCGCGGGCAGCGCGGCGGGCTCGTCGAGCTTGGGCTCGGAGTGCGCCGCGCGGTCCTCGTAGCGCGCGCGCTTCTGCGCGTCGGCGGCCCACAGCACCTTGTCGGCCCGCAGCGCGCGGGCGACGCCCTCCCGGGCCACCCGCGGCGCCACGCCCATCACGCGGTTGATCGGCCCGATGACCGCGGGGACGAAGACGTCGACCTTCGGGAACTGCAGGGCCGCGACGATCGCGTCGGCAACCTCGTGGGGCTCGGAGTTCTTCACGCCGCGGGCGGGAACGAGGCCGTCCGCCAGTTCGGTGTTGACGACGCCCGGCATCACGATCGAGAACTCGATCCCGAGGTCGGCGTTCTCGGCCCGCACCGCTTCGGTCAAGCCGACCACCGCGTGCTTGGTCGCGCAGTAGGTCGCACCGCCCGGATAGCCGCCCTTGCCCGCCGACGATGCCACGTTGACGATGTGGCCGGTCCGCCGCGGGCGCATCGACGCCAGGGCGATCTTCGTGCCGAGGATGACGCCGTGGATGTTGATGTCCACCTGCCGGATCGCGTGGAGGTCGTCCTCCTCGTGGAAGTTGCCGAGATGCATGATCCCGGCGTTGTTGACGATCACGTCGAGCGGGCCGAGGTCGCGCTCCACGGCGTCGACGAACGTCTGGAAGCTCTCCCGGCTGGTGACGTCGAGGCCGTAGCCGCGGGCGCCGCCGCCGATCTCCTCGGCCACCTTCGCGGTCTGCTCGGGATCGAGGTCGCCGATCGCGACCTTCATGCCCTCCCGGGCGAAGGCCTTGGCGGTGGCCAGCCCGATCCCGCGGGCGCCGCCGGTGACGGCGGCCACCTTGCCGTAGAGCATCCGGGGTTCCTTCGCCATCGAGCCGTGCCTCCTGTGGGTTGCGTCGCGTCGGGAGGGCCAACGGTAGCGCGGACGTGCCCGCCCGCGCGGACCCGGCTGGCCGACCAGCCAGGATCGCTGCGGCCAGGGGATAGGATCGGCGCGCCCAGCCGCCGGCCACGTGGCCGGCCCCCGTCCGAGGAGAGACCATGGCCGTCACCGCCGTCCTGTCCGAGATCCAGCGCGACACGCTGGCAACGGTCTGCGACACCTTCGTTCCGGCGGTCGAGCAGGCGTCCGATCCGACCGGGTTCTGGGGGCGTACGGCGTCGGATCTCGGCATCCCGGGAGTGATCGAGGACACCCTGGCCACGCTCTCCGAGGAGCAGATCGAGGGCACCCGGCAGCTGCTCGACGCGCTGGCCGCGGAGCAGTTCGGCGCCGCACCACTCCAGGCCCGCGAGCAGATCCTGCACGGGTTCATGAATTCCGGCCCCGAGGCGCTGGCCGGCCTCTCCGCCCTGCGCGGCCTGACCTTCCTGCTCTTCTACGCGCTGCCCGATCCGGCCACGGGACGCAATCCCAACTGGGAGGCGATCGGCTACCCCGGCCCGCGTTCGCCGGCGCCCTCGCCCGACCAGGCGCCCAAGACGATCGCCGTGACCCGGCCGGCGGAGGCCGACTTGGTGCTCGAGGCCGACGTCTGCGTCGTGGGCTCCGGCGCGGGCGGCGGGGTGATCGCCGGGGAACTGGCCGCCGCGGGCCGGCGGGTCGCGATCCTCGAGGCGGGCGGCTACTTCAACGAGGCCGACTTCAACCAGCTCGAGCTGTGGGCCTACCAGAACCTCTACGCCCGCGGCGGCCTCGCCGCCACCGAGGACGGCTCGGTCGCGCTCATGTCCGGCCGCAACCTCGGCGGCGGGACGACCATCAACTGGACCAACTGCCTGCGCACGACGCCGTGGGTGAGGGAGGAGTGGGCCCGCGAGCACGGCCTCGAAGGGCTCGACGGCCCGGACTACGACGCCCACCTGGACGCGGTCAGCGCCCGCATCGGCGTCACTGGCGAGTGCTCGGACTACAACGGCCCCCAGCAGCGCCTCCAGGCGGCGTGCGCGAAGGCGGGCTACTCGTTCAAGCGCATCACGCGCAACACCGACCCGGCGACCTACGACGCCGACCTCGCCGGCCTGCTCGGCTTCGGCGACCAGACCGGCTCCAAGCAGGGCACGCTGAAGACCTACCTGCAGGACGCCGCCGACCACGGCGCCCAGACCGTCGTGGACTGCCACGTCGACCGGATCCTCGTCGAGCACGGCCGGGCCGCCGGGGTGCAGGGCACCTATCTCGACACCGACGGGACCCGGGCGGCCGTCACCGTGCGGGCCCCCACGGTCGTCGTGGCCGGCGGCTCGCTCGAGTCCCCGGCGCTGCTCCTGCGCTCGGGGATCGGCGGGCCGGCCGCCGGCAAGTACCTGCGCCTGCATCCGGCGACGGCGATCGCGGCCGTCTACGCCGAGCCGCAGCGGTCGTGGTGGGGCGCGCCGCAAACCGGCCTGTCGGACCAGTTCGCCAACATCGAGGACGGCTACGGCTTCCTCGTCGAATGCTCGCACGCGAGCCCCGGCGTGACCGGCGCCGCGGTTCCCTGGGAAACCGGCGCCCAGCACAAGGGCCAGATGGCGCTGGGTCCGCAGACCAGCGCGTTCGTGCTCCTCATCCGCGACCGGGGCCACGGCGAGGTGACGATCGATGCGAACGGGAACGCCGTCCACCGCTACCACCTGACCGACCCGCTCGACGACCGGATCTTCCGCCAGGGCCTCGTGGAGCTGGTCAACCTGCACGACCTCGCCGGAGCCGAGGAGATCGTCACCTTCCACCGCACGCTCACGCGCTGGCGCCGCGGCGAGGACCTCGAGGCGTTCAAGCGGCGCGTCCACGACGCGCCGCTCGATCCCAACGAACACGCCACCTTCGCGCTGCACCAGATGGGCTCCTGCCGCATGGGCGCGGACCCGGCGACGAGCGTCGCCAACCCGTGGGGCGAGCTCCACGACACGCCGGGCGTCTGGATCGGCGACGCCAGCGCCTTCCCGAGCGCGTCGGGCACGAACCCGATGCTGACCACGATGGCGCTGGCCCGGCGCACCGCGCACGCGATCGCCGACGCCACCGCCTAAGCTGAGCGCATGGCCTCGTTCAAGCACGGCAAGCACCGCCTCGCCTACACCGAATACGGGGAGGGCAGCCGCCACGTCGTCCTCGTCCACGGTCTGCTCTTCTCCCAGCGCATGCACACCCCGCTGGCGCGCGCGCTCGCGGACCGCGGCAACCACGTCATCACGCTCGACCTCCTCGGGCACGGGCGCTCGGACCGCCCGCGCAACATGTGGGAGTACTCGATGCACTACTTCGCCGAGGAGACGGTCGGGCTGCTCGACCACCTCGAGATCGACGAGGCGGTGATCGGCGGAACGTCGCTCGGGGCGAACACGACGCTCGAGGTCGCGCTGGAGAACCCGTCGCGCGTCCGGGGCATGGTCGTGGAGATGCCCGTGCTCGACAACGCGCTGCTCGGCTGCGCGCTGGCCTTCACGCCGCTGATGGTCGGGCTGACGTTCGGCGAGCCGGTGATGAAGCTCGTGCAGGCCGGCGCCAAGGCGGTGCCGCGCGACGCGCTGCCCTACTTCGGCGACGTGCTGATGGACTGGCTGCGCCAGGATCCCGGTCCGAGCGCCGCCGTCATCCAGGGCCTCTTCTTCGGACGGGTCGCGCCGCACCGTCGCGAGCGCAAGACCTTCGAAGCGCCGACGCTGGTGATCGGCCACGAGCGCGACCCCGTGCATCCGTTCTCGGATGCCGGGATGCTCGCCGACGAGCTCCCGAACGCGCGCCTGATCCAGGCCAGCTCGCTCCTCGAACTGCGCACGAGCCCCGAGCGGCTCACCGACGAGATCGCCGAGTTCGTTGGCGAGTGCTGGAAGCCCAAGCGGGCGCGCGGCGGGCGATCCGGAACCCGGGCCAAGGCGGCCCGCCGCAGCGCCTGAGCACCGTCCGCGCTGCCAGCCACCCTGCGCGCGCGGCCCGGGCGACGGTCTACCCTGTCTGGCCGTGCCGAACCGCAACGACGACGACGAACGCCTGCGTCAGCAGCGCGACGCCGCCGAGCAGGCCTTTGGCGCCAAG
Source organism: uncultured Solirubrobacteraceae bacterium (assembly GCA_964512905.1). Classification (GTDB taxonomy): domain Bacteria; phylum Actinomycetota; class Thermoleophilia; order Solirubrobacterales; family Solirubrobacteraceae; genus CANJIV01. The sequence goes on along the minus strand of CAZEKK010000042.1, from coordinate 8,337 downwards.
GACTCCGGCCGTCAGCGGCTGTTCCTGGTCGGCGGGATCGCCGTGGCCGTCGCCGTCGTGGCGGCCGCGGGCATCGCGATCGTGTCGGGCGGCGGCTCGGACGAGGGCGCCGCGCGCGGCGCCGACGAGGAAGCCGGCGACGTCACGCTGCCAGCCCGGACGGTGACCGGCCTGACCGCCGCCGCCGCGGACGCCGGCTGCGTCGTGAGGACCTCGCCGAGCCAAGGCCGCGGCCACACGACCGACGCGGTGACCTACCGGACCAACCCTCCGACCTCCGGCCCGCACAACCCGGACTGGGCCCAGGACGGGATCTACGACCGGGGCGGCACGCCGCCCAAGGAGAACCTCGTCCACTCCCTCGAGCACGGCCGCGTGCAGATCCAGTACGCGCCGTCGCTCCCCGCGGCCGACCGGGCGACGCTCGAGGCCGTCTTCGACGAGCAGCTCGGCAGCCTCGGCCCCGGCTACCACCTGCAGCTCTTCGAGAACACCACGGCGATGCCCTACGCCGTCGCCGCGACGGCCTGGACGCAGCTTCTCGGCTGCCGGACCTTCGACACCAAGACCATCGACGCGCTGCGGGCCTTCCGCGAGCGCTACACCGACAAAGGCCCCGAGTTCGTCCCCTAGGGACGGCGAAGGAGACTGACACCCATGAAGCGCATCCTCCCCATCCTCGCCGCGATCGCCATCGGCGCCGTGGCGGTTCCCGGCGCGTTCGCCGCCGCCGACGCGACGAAGGTCGCCGTCGAGCCCAACGCGGACGGCATCTTCGTGCTGCCGAAGGCGCCCGCGGCCCGGCAGGCCGCGATCGCCCAGATCCCCGTGACGGTGCTGCCGACCGGCGGCGTCGCCGCGCCGGTCAAGTAGCTACCGCGGTGCCGGCGGGCCGGGCGGCTCGACGATGTCCCGCCCAGTCGGCCTCATCTGCTCGTCGAGCTCGAGCTGCCAGAAGTAGCGCGTGAACGTCATGCCGGAGCGGTACTCGCCGACGTGCGGCTCGACCGTCTCGCCGCACGCCATCCGCACGATCAGTTCCGGGTAGGTCCTGCCCGGCAGGGCCGCAAAGATCGGCGCCGGGTAGGCGCCGCCGAAGCGTGTGTTGACGTCGGTGATCCCCAGGCCGATCTCCTTGTCGCGGAAGACCTGCACCGTGCACGGCCCGCGCGTCCCGATCGCCTCGACGACGTCGCGGCCGACGGCGACGAGTTCGGGGTCGTCGATCACCGTCCCCTTGATCGACTCGCCGCCGCGCGACTCGATCATCGTGCGGGGGATCGCGTTCAGGCAGCGGCCCTCCTGGTCCGACAGGCAGTCGATCGAGAACTCCGGCCCGTCCATGAGCCGCTGGACCATCACCGGCTCCTCGATGTACTCGCAGAAGAACTCCGCCTCGGCCTGCGTGCGGGCGGGATGGATGGAGCGCGCGCCCGAGCCCTGGCGCGGCTTGACCACCACCGGGTAGGACTCGGGCGCCTCGCCGGGGAGCACGGTCGGCGGCGACGGGAGGCCCAGGCGCTGGAGCAGGCGGTGCGCCGCGTACTTGTCGTACATCGCGCGGGCGATCTCGGGGTCGGGCACGAGCGCCGGAAGCAGGCCGTCCTCCCGGGCGACGGCGAGCACGTCGATGTCGAGGTCCGTGAGCGGGACGACGGCGCCGACGCCGTGCTGGGCGCACAGCGCCTGCAGCGCGGGCACGTACTGCGGATCGTCGATCCGCGGGACCGCCGCCCGGACGGTCGCCGCGTACTGCGCGGGCGCCAGCGGGTTGGGATCGGCGGCGACGAGCGTCGTGTGCTGCGCGAACGTCGCGACGATGTCGTAGCGCTTGCCGACGCCGGTCAGCAGCACCGCGGCCCGCGAATCGGTCATCCCTGCCATCCCCCCGTCTCCCCCTTGTAGAGCCCGTGGCCGCCGAGGACCATCCTGACCGTCCGGGCGAGGATCTGCAGGTCGAGCGCCAGCGAGCGGTGCTCGACGTACCAGAGGTCGAGCTCGATGCGCTGCGCCCACGGCAGCGACGCGCGACCGTTGACCTGCGCCCAGCCCGTGATGCCCGGCTTGACGGCGAGGCGGCCGCGCTGGCGCTCGGAGTACTGGTCGACTTGCACCTGAACGGTCGGGCGCGGGCCGACGATCGCCATCTCGCCGCTCAGGACGTTGAGGAGGTTGGGCAGCTCGTCGAGCGACGTCCGGCGCAGGAGCGCGCCGACCCGGGTGATGCGGCTGTCGCCAGCGTTCACGGCCAGGCCCGCACCCATGCCCTCGGCGCCCGCGACCATCGTGCGCAGCTTGAGCATCTCGAACGGCGTGCCGTCCTTGCCGACCCGGCGCTGGCGGTAGATCGGATCGCCCCGCGACTCGAGCCGGATCGCGACCATCGCGACGAGCATGACCGGCGCGGCGACGACGAGCGCGGCGGCAGCGATGAGGATGTCGAGCGGGCGGCTCACCGGGTGCCCTCGGCCGCGTCCCAGCCAGCCTCGGTCCCGTGGCGGCGCCAATCCCACAGGCCGCCGGCGATCGAGGCGGTGGTGAGGACGTAGTAGCGGGCGATGGTGAACGGGCGGGCCTTCAGGGACGGCGCCAGCGCGGCGGCGAGCAGCAGCGCCGCCTGCGCCGCCAGGGCCGCGGCGTAGATTCCGCGGGCGCCGCGCAGGACGAGCGCGACGGTGGCGGCGAGCACGGCGAGATGCAGGAACGGCGAGGCGTAGCGCAGCAGGCGGTGCGAGACCACCATGCCCGCGTAGGCGGGCGGATAGGCGCTCAGGCGGGCCAGCCCCCCGTGGACGACGATCGGCCATGCGTGGCTCATCATGCGGCGCTTGCGCGCGTACTCGCCGTCGACGCTCGGGACCATGCGCTCGGTCGCCTTGGCGTCCGGCGCGTAGAGGGCGCGCCAGCCGCGCTTGACCATGTTGAAGGGGAAGGAGAGGTCGTGGCCCATCACCGGGTCGACCTCGACGTAGGCCTCGCGCCGGGTCGCGTAGATCGCGCCGTTGCCGGCGGTCACCGACGCGAGGCGGGACTCGGCCTCGCGCATCGCCATCTCGTAGCGCCAGTAGGCGCCCTCCTGGTTGTCGCCGCCGTCGGGATTCACGAACGTCACCTGCCCGCACACGTATCCCACGTCGGGCTGCGCGAACGGCGCGACGAGGCGCCGCAGCGCGTCGGGCTCCCAGGCCGAGTTCGCGTCGGAGAAGGCGACGATGTCGCCGCGGGCCTGGCGCACGGCAGCATCCTGGGCGGCGACCTTGCCGCCGCGCGGCAGCTCGAGCACCTGGTCGGCGCCCGCCTGCCGGGCCCGCTCGGGCGTGGCGTCCGGCGAGCCGTCACAGGCGACCACGATCTCGAGCCGGCCGGCCGGGTAGTCCAGCGCGCGGGCGTTGGCGACCTTGGCGGCGATGACGTCCTCCTCGCGGTAGGCGGCGATCACCAGGGTGACCGCCGGCAGGCCGTCGTCGGGCGGGCCGCCGTTGGCCGACGGGGCGCCGGCCGGCGCCGGACCCGGGTGGCCTGCCGGCTCGCGGACGCGCCGCGCGAGGAGGGCCAGCGCGAGCGCGTAGCCCGCCTGGGTCCAGGCGAGCGCGAGGGCCGGCAGCCAGAAGAGCGCCTTGAGCAGGGCGGTCACGGTCGGGGATTGTGACCGGCGCAGCGGCCTGGCGCTCGCGCAGTCCCGAGAACCCTCCCCCGCCCGCTCGCGCTCGCGGCCTCGCGCCGGGAGCGGAGACGGGCCGCGCCTCCGGCGGTCACCCGCGACGGCCAGGGCGGCGGGAACGGCGCCCCCCGGGAGCGACCGCTCCCGGGGCGCGCGCCGGCACGCCGGCGGCCAGCCCCTGCGCGGGCACGTCGCGCTCCGCGACCGAGCCCGCCTCCAGCACGGCCCGGGCGCCGACCGTGACGCCCGGCAGCACGCACGAGCGGGCGCCGAGGGTGGCGCCCGGGCCGATCAGCACCGGCGCGGTCACCAGGCCCTGCTGGCGCAGGGGCCGCTCGACGTCGTCGATCGCGCGCTTGGAATCGGTGAGCAGCACGTCGTCGCCTGCCGTCACGCCGGCGCCGATGTCGATCCGCTCGCGCGCGGTCACGACACAGCGCTCGCCCAGGTGCGCGCCGGCCCCGACGCGAACCTCGCCGGCGGCGACTTCGATCCGCGATCCCTCGCCGATCCGGCAGCCGGGCCCGAGCACGACGCGCCCGCCCGCGGCGACCTCGAAACGCACGCCCCGGCCCAGCTGCACGTCGGGGGCGGCATCGACGCCCGCCGGCAGACGGCGACGGATGGGCAGGGCGGGGATCCGCACGCCGCGCAGGGTAGACCCTCGGGGTTCTCAGACGCGGCCCTCGCGCTCGCGCCGGCGGCGGCGCAGGTCATCCGCGAGCAGGCGGGCGCGCCGCGCTCGCCAGGCGGCGAGCGCCGGCGGCGAGCGGTCGGGCACGACGATCGCAGCGACGTCACCTGGCACGGGGATCCCCCGGGCGGCGAGCGCGCGGGCGGCGCGCGCGGCGATCTCGGCCTCCCCCAGCGCGGTCAGGTGGACGGCGTCCGGAAGCACGAGCTCGCGTCCGGCGAGGTCGTGCAGCGCGACGACGATCGCGCCGTTCCGTCCGGCGGCGGCGCGGATGAGCGCGTTCGCTTCGCGGGGCTTGGGCGCCGCGGGGGGGCGCCCGAGATCCTCGGGCAGCGTTGCGACGATCACGACCGGCGCCGCGCGGGCGAGCGCGGCGAGGATCGCCTCGAGGTCCCGTGCGAAGGCGGCAGCGTCCCAGCCCGGGTCGCGGGCGTCGTTGACGCCGACGTGCAGGCAGGCGACGGCGGGCGTGCCGGTCACGCGCGGCACCTGGCCGCGGCGCACGTCGCCGGCGGTGGCTCCGTCATGGGCGAGGTTCTCGCACACCATCCCGAGCGCCTGGGCGAGCAGCTCCACCCACGGACGGCCGGGCAGCCCGAGCAGCGGCTCGCCGCCGCCGCGCGTGATCGAGTCGCCAAGCGCGACGAGCCGGCTCACCGGGGCAGCCTGCCGCTTTCCTCGGTCGCCGCGCGCAGGCGGTCGGCATGGGCGCCGGTGAGCTGCCCGGGAGCCAGCCGCCAGCGCCACTGCCCGATCGACCGGCCCGGGTGGTTCATGCGCGCCTCGGGGCCGAGGCCGAGCACGTCCTGGGCCTGGATGACGCACAGCCAGGCCGGGGAGCGCTGCGCGAGGCGGATGAACCGCCACTCCACCTCGGGATCGTCGAAGCCGCGGACCGCCTCGGCGGCCAGCGCCCGGCGCGGCGGCGGGAGGCTCGCCCACCAGCCGCGGAGCGTGTCGTTGTCGTGCGTGCCGGTGTAGACGACCTGCCGCGGCACCTGCCGGGCCGGCCAGTGCGGCGTCCGCGGCTCGGCGGGATCGAACGCGAACTGCAGGACGGCCATGCCGGGGAGCCCGAGGCGCTCGCGCAGGCGCACGACGGCCGGCGTGATCACGCCGAGGTCCTCGGCGATCAGGGGCAGCTCGCCGAGCTCGCGGCGGGCCGCATCGAACAGCGCGTGGCCGGGGCCGCGGCGCCAGCGGCCCACCCGGGCGTCGCGAGCGCCCTCCGGCACGGCCCAGGCCGCCGTGAACGCCCTGAAGTGATCGAGGCGCACGAGGTCGAACAGCTCGAAGGTCCGACGCAGGCGCTCGATCCACCAACGGTAGCCGCTGCGCCGCAGGGCCGACCAGTCGTAGAGCGGGTTGCCCCAGAGCTGGCCCCGGTCGGTGAACGCGTCGGGCGGCACACCGGCCTGCAGGCCCCGGAGGAAGATCCCGGGGTGGACGCGATGGTCGACCCCGTTGCGCGAGACGTAGATGGGCAGATCCCCGATCAGCCGCACGCCGCGCCGGGCAGCGTAGTCGCGCAGCGCCCCCCACTCCCGCGCGAAGCGCACCTGGTCGGCCGCCGCCCGCCGCCCAGCGGCGGCCTCCCAATCGCCGATCCAGTACGCGTGGCGAACGCGGAACGCCGCGATCTCGTCCGCCGTGACCGGGGCCGCCGGGTCGGCCAGCAGCCCGCGCCACGCGGCGAACGCCGTCGGCGACCGGTACGGCGAGCGCCCGCGACCGGGCGGCCCGATCGGCAGCATCTGCCACCACGCCTGGCCGGCCCGGGCGAGCCAGTCGACGAACGCGCGGGCCTCCGGCCCAAGGCGGCCGCCGGGCAGGGAGGTGATGTGCAGCTGGACGCCGCTGGAGCGATCGGGAGTCGTCATCGAGGCTGGGCTCCGCGACCGCATGCCCGCAGGATCGGCGGCGGCCGTGATCGTCGTATTGTGCGCCTCCGGATGCGCAAGCCGCCCGCCCTGCCCGCCGACCCCCCGCCCAGGATCCGTATCGCGGCCGTCGCGCCGCAGGTGGACGGCGGCCGCTGGCCCGTCAAGCGCTGCGCCGGCGACACCGTCCGCGTGGGCGCCGACGTCTTCCGCGACGGGCACGAGGCACTGCGCGCTGCCGTGCAGTTCCGCGCTCCGAGCCGGCGACGCTGGGATGAGACGGCGATGGCGCCGGTCGACGCTCACCACGCCGGCGTGCGCTGGGAGGGCGAGTTCCCCGTGACCGAGCTCGGGCCGTGGAGCTTTCGCATCGTCGCGTGGGTCGACCCCCTCGCGTCATGGCTCGACGAGTTGCGCCGCAAGCTCGAGGCGGCACCGGACCAGGACCTCGCGGGAGAGATCTCCGAGGGCGTGCTGCTCCTGCGAGCCGCCGCGGACCGCGCCCGCGGCGCCGACGCACGGGAGCTCGCGGCGCTCGCCGCGGCGCTCGAATCCGGCGGCGACCCCGCCACGCTGCTGGCGCCTGCGGCGCTCGCGGCCTGCGCCCGCCACGGCGCGCGCGCCGAGGAGGTCGCCGGCGACCGGCTGCCCGTCCAAGTCGACCGGCTGCGGGCGCGCTTCGGCTCGTGGTACGAGCTCTTCCCGCGCTCGTGGGGCGGCCTTGCCGGCGTGCGCAAGCAGCTGCCGCGGCTCGCCGAGCTCGGCTTCGACGTCCTCTACCTGCCGCCGATCCATCCGATCGGCCGCACGAACCGCAAGGGCCCCAACAACGCGCTCGTCGCCGGCCCGGGCGATCCGGGCAGCCCGTGGGCGATCGGCGCCGCCGAGGGCGGGCACACCGCCATCCATCCCGAGCTCGGCACGGTCGCCGACTTCGAGGCGCTCGTGGCCGACGCGCGCCGGCTCGACATCGACGTGGCGCTCGACCTCGCGCTGCAGTGCTCGGCCGATCACCCCTGGCTGGCGGAGCACCCGGAGTGGTTCTACCGCCGCCCGGACGGGACGCTGAAGTACGCCGAGAACCCGCCCAAGCGCTACCAGGACATCTACAACCTCAACTTCGACAGCCCCGACTGGCGGTCGCTGTGGCGGGCGATCCTCGAGATCGTGCGCTGCTGGACCGAGCGCGGCGTGCGGGTCTTCCGCGTCGACAACCCGCACACGAAGCCGATCGGGTTCTGGGAGTGGCTGCTGGCGACGGTGCGCGCCACCGACCCGGACGTCGTCTTCCTCAGCGAGGCCTTCACCCGGCGCGCGGTCATGCGCGAGCTGGCGAAGGCCGGCTTCCACCAGTCCTACACGTACTTCACGTGGAAGAGCAGCCACTGGGACCTGACCGAGTACGTCAGCGCGCTGGCGAGCTCGGGGGAAGAGCAGTACTTCCGCCCGAACTTCTTCGTGAACACGCCCGACATCCTCACCGCCGAGCTCCAGCACGGCGGCCCGCCGGCGTTCGCGCTGCGCGCCGTGCTCGCCGCGACGCTCGCGCCGAGCTGGGGCGTCTACTCCGGGTTCGAGCACTTCGAGCGCACCGCGGTGCGGGAGGGCTCGGAGGAGTACCTCGACTCCGAGAAGTACCAGCTCCGCGACCGCGACCTCGACGGCCCGCTGCTGCCGCTGATCGCGCGCCTGAACGCCATCCGCCGTGAGCACCCGGCCCTCCAGCGGCTGGCGAACGTCCGCTTCCTGGACAGCCACAACGACGCGCTGCTGGCCTACGCCAAGCCGCACGGCGCGGACCTGCTGCTCGTCGTGGTGAACCTCGACCCGCACCACGCCCAGGAGGGCCTGGTCATCCTGCCCTACGAGCTCGGCAGCGCGCCCACACTCCAGACGACCGACCTGCTCGACGGCGCCAGCTACGCGTGGCGGCTCGGCGGCAACTACGTCCGCCTGGACCCCGCCGAGCGACCGGCGCACGTGCTGCGCGTGGAGGCCCCGTGAGCGCGAGCCCGGGCGCCTCGTCGAGCCGCCGGTTCGAGACCGACCCGCTGTGGTTCACGCGTGCGGACTTCTACGAGATCCACCTGCGCGGGTTCTTC
>CAZEKK010000041.1:8928-13408 GCA_964512905.1 uncultured Solirubrobacteraceae bacterium | reverse complement strand
CAGATCGAGGCCGACGTCCGCGAACTCTCCGCGCTGGAGCGGCCGTCGGCCTCTCCCGGCGAGCGCGCCGCGGCCGAGTGGGTGGCGGCGCGCCTGCGCGGCCTCGGCGTCGAGGCGGAGATCGAGGAGGAGCGGGCCCACGGGGGCTACTGGTGGCCGATCGGGCTCCTGAACGCGGCAGGCGCCGCCGCCGGGGCGCTCTCGCTGCGCGGGCATCGCTGGGCCGGCGGGGCCGCCGCAGGCGCTGCGGCGGCGGGCGTGGCCGACGACGTGAGCGGCGGATCGCTGTGGTTTCGCTCGGTGCTGCCGCAGCGCCCGACCTGGAACGTGGTTGGCACGGCGGGCGACTGCGCAGCGCAGGAGACGCTCGTCCTCGTCGCCCATCACGACGCCGCCCGCTCGGGCTTGGTCTTCCACCCCGGCGTGCCCGCGGCGATCGGGCGGGCGTTCCCCGGCCTGCTCGAGCGCGCCACGACCTCGCCGCCGATCATGTGGTCGGTCGTCGCCGGCCCGCTCGCCGTGGCCGTCGGATCCCTCGCCGGGCGGCGCGGCCTCGTCCGCGCCGGCGCTGTCGTCGCCGCCGGGGCCGCCGCGACGATGGCGCAGATCGGCTCGAGCCAGACGGTGCCGGGCGCCAACGACAACGTCACCGGCGTCGCGGTCCTGCTCGGCGTCGCGCGGTCGCTGCGCGACGCACCGGTGTCGGGCCTGCGCGTGCTGCTCGTCTCCACCGGCGCCGAGGAATCCTTCATGGAGGGGATGAAGGGCTTCGTCGAGCGCCACGCGCCGGCGCTCTCGCCCGCCCATACCCGGTTCGTGGCGGTGGACACCGTCGGCTCCCCGCACCTCCACGCGATCGAGAGCGAGGGGATGCTCGTCCACGCCGACTACGACGCCGGCCTCAAGGACCTCCTCTCGGCGGGCGCCGCCGAGCGCGGCGTCGACCTCGGCCGGGGCTTGCGCTTCTCCTTCGCCACCGACGCCCTGCGGGCGATGCGCGCCGGCTACCGCGCCGCCCTTCTCGCATCCGTCAACGAGTTCAAGGCGCCGGCCAACTACCACTGGCGCACCGACCACGCCGACAACGTCGACTACGGGACCGTCGCCGCTGCCGTCGAGATCTGCGACGCCGTCATCCGCCGCCTGGCCCGGCCAGCTGCCGCGCCAGGCTGAGCGCCTCCTCGCGCGTCGACACCGTCCCGGCGTACTGGGCTTCGGCCAGGGCCGCGAGAATCCGTCCGATGTCGGGCCCGCCCCGCACACCCGCGGCGGCGGCGGCCTCGTCGCCGCGGATCAGCGGACGGGGCGGCCCGTCGGCCCGCCAGACGAGCGCGTCGGCGAGCATCTCCCCGGCGAGGCCGAGGTGCTTGGGAATCGCCTCGTCGGCCCGCCGCCCGCGGGTGGCGAGGCGGTCGGCCACGGACAGCACCGTCACGTCCACGGCGACGTCGCCGCAGGCGTGCAGGTAGCGGTACACCGCGCCGCGCGTAAGCGGGCGGTCGTGAACGAGGAAGCCAAGCCGCAGGTGGTGGCGCGTCAGCGCGGCGACGTGCTCGCGCAGCGCCCGGCTGGCCCGCAGCCGCTCCAGCGCCGCCGCCGCCATCTCGGCGCCGACGGCGTCGTGGTGCCAGAAGGTGATGCGTCCCTCGTCCGTTACCGCGGCCGTCGGCGCCTTGCCCACGTCGTGGAAGAGGGCGCCGAAGCGCAGCGCCTGCCAGCGCGTCAGGCCGTTGGCCAGCGGCTCGGCCAGCACGACCCCCGCCGCGTCGGCCTGGGGCCCGAGCGCGCGCGGATCCCGTTCGAGGGCGATGACCTCGGCGAGCACGGCGAGCGTGTGGTCGTAGACGTCGAGGTGGTGGTAGGCGCTCTGCTGCACCCCCTCGAGCGCGGCGAGTTCCGGCAGCACGCGCGCCGTGAGCCCGAGGTCGCGCATCAGCGTCAGGCCGGCCAGGGCGGCGTCGGCCGTGACGATCCGGGCCAACTCCGAAAAGACGCGCTCGGGGGCGACGGCGTCGATGCCGGCGGCGTGGTCGCGGGCCCCGTTCCGTGTCGCCGGGTCGGGCTCGAGGCCCAGTTCGCAGGCCAGCCGGGGCAGCCGCAGCGTGCGCAGGGGGTCGGCGGCGAACGCGCCGGGACCGGTCATCCGCAGCACGCCGCGCGCCGCGTCCTGCGCGCCGCCGAGCGGATCGAGGATCTCGCCCCCGGCGAGCGGCTGCGCCATCGCGTTGACCGTGAAGTCGCGGATCGCGAGGTTGTCCTGCACCGACGGCTCGGCCAGCGCCGTCAGGTCTGCGTGCCACGCGCCCCCGCGACCGGCGACGCGCCAGGCGCCGAAGGCATCGGACAGCGCGAAGGCGGTCCCGCCCGCCGCGCGCGCAACCGCCCGGGCCGCGGCCTCGACGTCGTCGGCAACGAGGACGTCGAGGTCGTCGGACCGGGGGCGGCCGAGCAGCAGGTCGCGGACGGCGCCGCCGACCAGCCACGCGTCCTGGCCGGCCAGCGCGGCGCGCACCGCATCCAGCAGCGGCCCGCCGCCCGTCGGCCCGCCGCCGCGGTCAGCCGGCGCCGCCATCCCCGACGTGCTCGCGCGGCACGCGGGCGGTCAGCCCCGTCGTGACCTCGTAGTTGATGGTCTGCAGGCGGGCGGCGATCTCCTCGGCGGTGATGCGCTCCTCGCCCTGGGCGCCGATCAGGACCGCCTCGTCGCCCGCCCGCACCGCGGGGCCGGCGCCGACGTCGACGGTCACGTTGTCCATGCTCACCGTGCCCACGAGCGGGCGCCGGACGCCGCCGATGAGGACGTCGGCGTTGTTGGTCAGCGCCCGCCGCCAGCCGTCTCCGTAGCCGATCGGGAGCACCGCGAGCCGGGTCGCCCGGTCCGCCACGAACCGCCGCCCGTAGCCGGCGCTCTCCCCGGGGGCGATCGGCTTGACGTCGGCGACGTAGGACCGCAGCGTCAGCGCCGGACGCAGGCCCGAAGCCGCCGCGTCGCCCTGGAACGGGTCCAGGCCGTAGATGCCGATGCCGCAGCGCACGCAGTCGAAGTGGGTGGCGGGATCCCGCAGGACCGCGGCGCTGTTCGCGGCGTGGACGAGCACGCCCGGATGCCGCGCCGTCATCTCGGCGGCGAACGGCCGGAACCGCTCGAGCTGCTCGCCGAAGAACGCGTCGCCCCGCTCGTCCGCGGTGGCGAAGTGCGTCATGACGCCAGCCAGCTCCAGCGACGGGGCCGCCGCGACGGCGTCGGCCACCGCCCGCGCCTCGTCCGGATCGCGCGTGCCAAGCCGCCCCATGCCGGTGTCGAGCTTGATGTGCACGCGCACCGGGCGTCCGAGCGCCGCGGCCCGGGCCACGAAGCCCGTGCGCCAGGCGACGACGTCGGCGCCGGCGGCAGCCGCCGCACCCAGATCGTCCGGCGCAAGCGCGCCGAGCACGACGAGCGGGGCGTCGATGCCCGCGGCGCGCAGGTCTGCCGCCTCGCCGGCGGTGGCCACGAAGAGCCGCGCGGCCCCGGCACCGAGCGCGGCACGCGCGACGGCCGCCGCGCCGTGGCCGTAGGCGTCCGCCTTCACCACGGCGCCGAGCTGCGCGCCCGGCGCCAGCGCGGCGGCGAAGCGCCGGCAGTTGTGCCCGACGGCCCCCAGATCGATGGTGGCGGCGGCCCGCCGCATCCGCTATCCGGCGTGGAGCGCGTCGAGCACGTCCAGGCGCGTGACCATGCCGATCAGGCGCCCGTCCTGCACGACGGGGAGGCGGTTGTGCCTGCGCTCGGCGATCACCCGGGCGGCCTCCTCGACGGGGGCGTCCGGGGCGATCGTGATCGGGTCGGCGGTCATCATGTCGGCCGCGGTCGAGGCGAAGGCCTTCTTGAGCTTGTGCTCGAACGGCTTGAGCGGCTCGAGGAAGATCGTTGCGCCGAAGAGCTGGATGTAGTGCGGCAGGTGCAGGTCGGCGTTCTCGTCGCTGATGACGAGGTCGGACTCCGTGATGATCCCCACGCACGCGCCGCTGGCGTCGACGACGGGGACGCCCGGCAGCTCGTGCTCCTGCATGACGTCGATCACCGTCTCGACCGAGTCGTCCGGGGCGACGGCGGCGGGCTCGCGATCCATGATGTCGGCAACGGTGGCCACCGGCGCAGCGTATCGGCTCACGGCGCACCACCGGCGGGCCGGCTCCGGTGGTGCGGCTGTCCGGGCCCGCTGCGCGCGGGGGGCGGTGCGTCGCGCCTCGGGGACGCCGCGCCGCGCGTGCGGCTCCTGTCAGATCAGCCGTCGCCGTGCGCGCCGGCGCGCGCGGCGCCCAGCGCGGCGATCACGTCGGAGGCGATGACCGTGTCGGCGCCCTGCGCCAGCGCTGCCCGCCGACCCGCGGCTGCATGGAGGAGCACCGCCGCGCAGGCCGCCGCGAACGGGTGCAGGCCCTTGGCGAGCATGGCGCCGGCGACGCCGGACAGCACGTCGCCGGTGCCGGCGGTGGC
>CAZEKK010000041.1:1423-8828 GCA_964512905.1 uncultured Solirubrobacteraceae bacterium | reverse complement strand
CCCTCGTGGGCGTTGAGGCCGTCGGCGTCCAGCAGCAGCGGCAAGGGGGCCCGGGCGGCGAGGCCGCGGGCGAACTCGGCCGCGCCGTGGCTGCGACCGATCCCCGGCCCGAGCACGAGCGCGTTCGCGCGCTCGAGCACTCGCAGCGCCGGCTCGACGGCGTCGGGCGTGAACCCACCCGCAGCATCGGGCAGCGGCCGGGTCATCACCTCGAGCAGGCGCAGCTCGAAGATCAGGTTCAGGGAGGCCGGCACCGCCGCCGTCACGTAGCCAGCGCCGGCGCGCTGGGCGGCCTCGGCCGCCAGCGACGGCGCGCCGGTGAGGCCGGTCGACCCGCCGCACACGACGACGTTGCCTTCGGTGAACTTCGTCGAGGCCGGCCCGCGGCTCGGAATCGCGTCGAGCACAGCGGGGGTGATGAGCCCGGCGCGCGCCTCGCCCGGCGCCCCCGGCGGAATGCCGATCTCGATCACCCGGACCTCGCCGGCCCGCGCCTTGCCCGGGTTGATCCGCAGCCCGACCTTCTCGGCGTGGAAGGTCGCGGTCGCGTCGGCCTGCACGGTGTCCGCGGCGGCCTCGCCGGTCGACGCGTCGACGCCGCTGGGGACGTCCGCGGCGACCACCACCGCGCCGGCAGCGCCGTTGATCGCCCGGATGGCGCCGAGCGCCGGGTCGCGCGGCTCTCCGGCGAAGCCGGTGCCGAGCACGGCGTCGACGACCGCCGCCGCGCCCTCGAGGGCGACCGACGAGACGAACGGGGCCGGCGGCGCCCCGACGAGGCGGTCGAGGCTGGCCTTGGCGTCGCCGCGGAGGTCCTCGAGCGGGCCGGTGCACAGCACGTCGACCTCCCGGCCCCGCTGGCGCAGCAGGCGCGCCGTGACGAGGCCGTCGCCGCCGTTGTTGCCCTTGCCGCAGACGACGGCGATCCGACCGCGAGGCGCACGCTCGCCGACGAGGTCGGCCAGTCCCTCCCCGGCGCGCTCCATCAGGCCGAGCGACGGCACGCCCTGCTCGTCGATCGCCCACGCATCGGTCGCCCGCATCTGAGCGGCGTCCGGCAGCGGCGCCAGCCACGGCGGCAGGCTCATGCCGCGACCGCCACCGCGCCGGCCATGTCGCTCGTGTGGGTGAGCGACACCGACACCTCGACCCCGAGTTCGGCCGCCCGCGTCGCGGCGTCGCCGTGCAGCGAGACCCGCGGCACGCCGTCGCGGTCGCTGACGACCTCGATGTCCAGCCACCGCCACGCCGTCAGCGCCAGCGCCTTGGCCACGGACTCCTTGGCGCAGAACCGCGCCGCCAAGTGCTGGCCGGGGCGCGCCCGGGCCGCCGCGTGCGCGCGCTCGCCATCGGTGAACAGCCGCTCGGCCAGCCGCGGGCGGCGCGCCAGCGCCCGTTCGAGCCGTTCGATTTCCAGGAGGTCGATCCCGACGGACGGTGGCATGGCCGCGATGCTATCTCCCGTGCGCGCACGAGTTCGCGGCGTCGCCCGGCAGCGGGTCGACCGGGAGCCGCGCCCACGAGCCCGTGTCGTCGCGAGCGCGCGGCCGGCGTGGCGGATCCAGCAGCCGCGCCGGCAGCCCGCGCGCGCAGGTCACTCGACCGTGACGGTCTTGGCGAGGTTGCGCGGCTGGTCGACGTTCAGGCCGCGCAGCCGGGCGATCCGGTAGGCCAGGAGCTGCATCGGGACGACGGCGAGCAGGGACTGGAGCATCCAGTCGGTCTGCGGCACCTCGAGGACGTGATCGGCGTGCGGGGCGATCTCCGGACGGCCCTGGGTGCCGACGGCGATGACGTGGGCGCCGCGGGCCCGCACCTCCTGCACGTTGGAGACGACCTTGTCGAGCACCGGCGACTCGGTGGCGACGACGACGACCGGCGTGGACTCGTCCAGCAGCGCGATCGGGCCGTGCTTCATCTCCCCGGCGGCGTAGGCGTCGGTGGCGATGTAGGAGATCTCCTTGAGCTTCAGCGCTCCCTCCAGCGCCACCGGCATCCCGGCGTGGCGGCCGAGGTAGAGGAAGAAGTCCCGCTGCCAGACCTCGTCGGCCACGGCGGTGACCGGTCCGTCGACCTGCTCGAGCAGCTCGGCGACCAGGTGCGGGAAGTGCTTGACGTCTCCCACGAGCGCCGCCAGCCGCTCGCGGGACAGCGTGCGCCGCAGCTCGGCCATCCGCAGCCCGAGCAGGTACATGACCGCGACCTGGCAGACGAACGTCTTCGTCGCCGCCACTCCGATCTCCAGGCCGGCGCGGGTGTAGAGCGTTCCGTCGGCGTCGCGCGTGGCCTGCGAGCCGCGGACGTTCGTCACCGCAAGGACCGTCGCGCCCTTCTCGCGGGCGAGCCGCATCGCCGCAAGCGTGTCGGCCGTCTCGCCCGACTGGGTGATCCCGATCACGAGATCGCCGGCGCCGACGATCGGATTGCGATAGCGGTACTCCGAGGCGAGGTCGATCTCGACCGGGACGCGCGCCCACTCCTCGATCGCGTACTTCCCGACCATCCCCGCGTGGTACGAGGTGCCGCAGGCCACGATCACGATGCGGCCGACGCCACGCAGCAGCGCGTCGTCGATCGCGCCGAGGTCGCCGAGATCGACGCCGTCGCCGCGGGCGGTGCGGTCGGCCACGGTGTCGGCCAGCGCGTCGGCCTGCTCGTGGATCTCCTTGAGCATGAACGTCTCGTAGCCGCCCTTCTCGGCGGTGTCGGCGTCCCAGTCGACCCGCTCGACCTCGCGGTCCAGGGGGGCGCCCGCCGCCGTCGAGAACGCGACGTCGTCGGGGGTGACGACGACGATCTCGTCGTCGTTGATGAGCTGCACGTCGCGGGTGTGGGCCAGGAAGGCCGGAATCGCCGAGGCGAGGAACTGCTCGCCTTGGCCGCGACCGACGATGAGGGGGCACTCCTTGCGCGCGCCGACGAGCACGTGCGGCTCGTCGGCGATCATCGCCACGAACGCGTAGTGGCCCTTGAGCTCGCCGTAGGCGGCGCGGACGGCGGCGGCGAGGTCGCCGTCGTAGTAGGAGGAGATGAGGTGGGCGACGACCTCAGCATCGGTCTCCGAGGTGAAGCGCGCGCCGTCGGCGATCAGGCGCTCGCGAAGCATCATGTAGTTCTCGACGATCCCGTTGAGGACGATGTGGACGCGGTCGGCGTTGTCGAAGTGCGGGTGGGCGTTCTCCTCGCTGACCCGGCCGTGCGTGGCCCAGCGAGTGTGGCCGATGCCGATCGTCGCGGGCGGCGCGGCGACGGCCACCCCGCCGCCACGGCTCGAGCGCGCGTCGACCGCCTCGCGCAGTGCGCTCAGGTTGCCCACGGCCCGAACCGACTCGACGTGCCCGTCGGCGACCATGGAGATGCCCGCGCTGTCGTAGCCGCGGTATTCGAGCTTTTCCAGCCCCTCCAGGAGCAGGTCCTGGACGGGGCGGCTGCCGACGTAGCCGACGATGCCGCACATTGGCCGAGTCCGATCTGTCGTGAAACGAGTGAGAGCCGCGCCGGCGGCTCTCCCGTCCTGCGGGTGCAGGCGGAGCCCCGAAGGGTAGCAGCGGGCCGCCCGGCCGTCGGCGATCAGCCGCCAGCGCCGACCTCGGACTGCACGATCCCGACGAGGCGACCGCAGACGGTCGCGGCCTCCTCGTCGGTCGGCGCCTCGACCATGACGCGGACGAGCGGTTCGGTGCCGCTCGGGCGCACGAGCACCCGCCCGCGGCCCTCGAGGGCGGCGGATTCCCGGGTGATCGCCTCGTGCACCGCTGCCGCGCCGGCGAACGCCTCGCGATCGGCCACGCGCACGTTCACGAGCGTCTGGGGCAGCTTCTCCATTCCGCCGCGATCGGCGAGGTCGCGGTCGCCGAGCGCCTCGAGCGTGAGGAGCGCCGCAGCGATCCCGTCGCCCGACGGCGCAAACCCAAGATCGATGATGTGGCCGCTCTGCTCGCCGCCGAGGGCGTAGCCGTGCTCGCGCAGGGCCTCGAGGACGTACCGATCTCCGACCTTCGTCGTCGCCACCTCGACGCCGGCCGCCCCCATCGCCGTGTGGAAGCCGTAGTTCGTCATCACGGTGACGGCCACGCCGCCGCCGGGCAGCCGGCCCGCGGCCCGGAGATGGAGGGCGGCGAGGGCGATCAGTTCGTCGCCGTCCACGACGGCACCCGTCCGGTCCGCGGCGAGCACGCGGTCGCCGTCGCCGTCGAAGGCGAACCCGGCGTCGTGCCCGCCCGCAGCCATCGCGCCGGTCAGGGCCTCGAGGTGGGTCGAGCCGCACCCGGCGTTGATGTTGCGCCCATCCGGGGCGTCGGCGGTGACCTCGACGTCGGCGCCGAGGCGCCGGAAGATCTCCGGCGCCGCCCGGTACGTCGCCCCGTTGGCGCAGTCGAGCAAGATGCGACGACCGCGCAGGTCGAGGCCGTCGAAGCGCTGCTGGAGCTCGCGCAGGTAGTCCTCAAGGGTTCCGTGGACTTGGCGGATCCGCCCGGGGTCCGGGTTGGGGGGTGGAGCCGCCTCGAGTTCGGCCTCGATCTCGGCCTCGGTCGCGTCCGAGAGCTTGTCGCCGTCCGGCCCGAAGAACTTGATGCCGTTGTCGTGGAACGGATTGTGGGAGGCCGAGATCACTGCCGCGAGGTCGAAGCCGTAGCGCCGGAGCAGCAGCGGCGCCGCCGGCGTGGGCAGGACGCCGCCGAGCAGCGCATCCCCGCCCGCGGCCGCCACGCCGGCGGCCATGGCGGCCTCCAGCATCTCCCCGGACTCGCGCGTGTCGCGGATGATGAGGACCTGCGGCCGAGCGGCGGCGCTGTGCGACGCCGCCGCCCGTCCGAGCGCGAGGGCGAGGTCGGCGCTGAGAAGATCGCCGGCGACCCCGCGCACGCCATCCGTGCCGAAGAGCTTGCGTGCCATCGGTGCCGGGGGCTGCTAGCGCTTGGAGAACTGCGGGCGCTTGCGCGCCTTCTTGAGGCCGGCCTTGCGGCGCTCCTTGGCGCGGGCGTCGCGCGTCAGGAACCCGCGCCGCTTCAACTCGCCGCGCAGGTTGGGGTCGGCGTCGAGCAGCGCTCGCGAGATGCCGTGGCGCAGCGCGCCGGCCTGCGCGGACACGCCACCGCCGACCAGCGACGCGGTCACGTCCATGCGATCCTCGTAGCCGACGGTCTCGAGCGGCTGGCGGATCGTGCGCTGGAGCGTGGGCCGGGGGAAGTAGTCGTGCAGCGGCTTGCCGTTGATGGTGTAGGCGCCGTTGCCCGGTTTGAGGATCACGCGCGCGATCGCGGTCTTGCGCTTGCCGGTGGCGCGGTAGCGGGCGCCGGCCGCGAGGTCGATCGTCGCCTGGGTGACCACGGCGGGTTCCTCGGCGGACTCCTCGCTGCCGGGCTCGCCGGATGGCTCGCCGGCCTCCGCGTCGCCCTCCTCGCCACCCTCGCCGCGGGCGAGGGGATCGGCGCCCTCGGGCACGATGTCCACTTCGAGGTCGGCCCCGGGAATCGCCGGCTTGGCGCGGGGAGCGCCCTCGGCATCTGCTGCGGTTTCGACCGGCGCCGCCGTCTCGGTCTCGGCGGGCGGGGCGGCCTCCTCGACCACGCCCTCCGCCTCGATGCGGGGGGCGGCCTGCACCTCGAGGACGTCGGCCTCGACGACGGGCTCGCCACTCTCCTCGGCGACCGCCTCGACCGCGGCGGCCTCTCCCTCCGCCTCGGCCGCGGCCTCGGCTTCGGCGGCGACGACGGGCGTCTCGGGCGCGGCCTCGGCCTCGCCCGTCGCCTCGGCCTCGGCCGCTTCGACGACCTCGGCCTCGACCGCGGACTCCGCGTCGGCTGCCGCGTCGGGCGTGGTCTCGTCGGGCGGCGGGGTCGTCTCGTCGTCGGCCATCAGGCGTCGATCTCCAGCGGGGTGGGCTTCTGGGCGGCGTGCGGGTGGTCCGGACCGGCGTAGACCTTGAGCTTGGTCAACTGCTTGCGGCCAAGTCGCGTGCGGGGCAGCATTCCCTTCACGGCCTTGCGGATGACCTCCTCGGGCCGCCGGTCCAGCATCTCCTCGAGCGTGCGCGACTTCAAGCCGCCCGGGTAGCCCGAGTGGCGGTAGTAGCGCTTCTCCTGGCGCTTGTTCCCGGTCACCGAGATCTTCTCGGCGTTGACCACGACGACGAAGTCGCCGGTGTCGACGTGCGGGGTGTACTGCGGCTTGCGCTTGCCTCGCAGCAGGTCGGCGATCTGGGTGGCGAGGCGGCCGAGCGTCTTGCCCGAGGCGTCGATCACCACCCATCCGCGCTCGCGGTCGGC
Organism: uncultured Solirubrobacteraceae bacterium; assembly: GCA_964512905.1. GTDB lineage: Bacteria > Actinomycetota > Thermoleophilia > Solirubrobacterales > Solirubrobacteraceae > CANJIV01. The sequence goes on along the minus strand of CAZEKK010000041.1, from coordinate 2,559 downwards.
GGCGCTGGCGACGTAGGTCTTCGAGGCGACGGAGGAGGTTGGCATGACGTGAAAACGCCACGCGGTCGGGCGCGCGGCGACCGCCGATGATAGGGCAAGTCGCGTGCCCGCGGCGACCCGGCGACCGGTCCGGCCGCGGGCGTGCGGCACACTGGCGCCATGGACGATCCGCATGCGGTGCTGGGCGTCGGTCGCAACGCGACGCCGGAGGAGATCTCCCAGGCCTTCCGCTCCCTCGCCAAGCGGTGGCACCCGGACCGCAACGACGGGCCCGAGGCGGCCGCGCAGATGCTGCGCATCAACGAGGCGTACGAGCTGCTCAAGCAGCAGGCTGAGACGAGTGCCCGGCCCGCAAACGGCGCTGCGGGAGCGGCGCCGCGCCGCCCGCGCGCCGCCGGCGACTGGCTCCCCTCGGGCATCCGTCGGACCATGGGCCCCGAGCTGCTGCGCACCCTTCGCCCCGGCGAGCCCGTCGCAGCGGTGGCCGTCGGCTACGCCGGCGGCTCCAAAGCGGTCGTCGCGGCCACCGGGCGCCGGCTCATCTGGCTGCTCGACGAGGCCGTGTCGGGCCGGGTGCGCTCGTTGGATTTCGCCGCGATCGACCGAGTCCGGGTCGACGCGCCGCGACCGTGGCGGCGCGGCTACGCGGTGGCGGTTCGCGCCCGCAACGGCAAGCGGTTCCGGTTCAGCCACCTCGACCGCGGCGCCGCGGCGAAGCTCGCCTGGGCGATCCGGCCCTCCCCGTAGGGCGGAGCGCGTCGGCTCGGTCGGTCGGTCGGCTGGTCGGCCGGTCGCCGCGGTCCGCACGGTCGCCTCGGTCCAACGCCTCGTGTCACCGTCCCGGGTATTTGGAGCGCTCCGGTCGCCCCGCGGCGCTCCTGCCATCTCCCGCTGTGGTCGCCCCGGTCGCTGCGACCAGGCCGCGGCGCCCCGCGGAACGCGCCCGGCGCGCCTCGTTTCGACCGGCGTGCCCTCAGCTGCATGCACAACGCCGCACGCCACCGACCCGAGCGCACCTGTGTTCATCTGTGCATGACAGTCCTGCCCGAATGAACACAAGGTGTGGAGATGGCGTCAAGTGGGCAGTTGTGCAGGTTGACGGCCCGCGTCGCGCCCCCGGGAAGCCACCCCGCACC
>CAZEKK010000041.1:0-1323 GCA_964512905.1 uncultured Solirubrobacteraceae bacterium | reverse complement strand
GGCAGCGAACTGGCGACGGCCCGCACCGTGACGTTCCGCGGGCGGACGGGGAGCGGCGACGACGTGACGGCGCCCACGCTCCGTCGCGCGGCCACCTCGGCCACCGTCCGCGTGCCCGGCGCGGCCCGGACGGGCCCGGTCGTCGTCGTCAACGCCGACGGCCTGGCCAGCGCGGCGGACCTCACGGTCGCCATCGACCGCGGCGACGCGGTGGCCCCCAGCGGCGCCGGGGTGCAGGCACGGGTCGCCACCAGGACCGTCTTCTTCGCCGGTCGCAAGAAGGCCAAGCTCAGCTATCTCCTCCAGGGGCCGGAGCCCGCCAAGGTGAGCATCGGCCTCGTCCACGAGTCGACGGGGCGCCTGATCCGAACCTGGGAGCCCGGCGTGATCGCCCCGGGCACCGCCCGCGCGCTGGTCTGGGACGGACACGCCAAGGGCGGCGCCGTCGCCCCCGAGGGCCGCTACCGCTTCCGCGTCGTGCTCGGCGCCGCGTCCAGCGGCGGCGCCCGCTCGGCCGCGACGGCAGCCGGATCGGACACCTTCACGTTCCTGCGCCACATCTTCCCGATCCGCGGCCCGCACGACTACGGCACGTTCGTGAACCGCTTCGGCGGCGGCCGCAACCACGGCGGCCAGGACGTGCTCGCCAGCTGCGGCACCGCGCTGGTCGCCGCGCGCGGCGGCAAGGTCACGGTGTCGGGGTTCGAGTCGGGCGGCGGCGGGAACACCGTCGTGATCGACGGTGCGGGCACCGACCTCGTCTACGTCTACTACCACATGCGCGACCGGCCGCTCGTGAAGGTCGGCGAACGGGTCTTCACCGGCCAGCTCATCGGCTTCGTGGGCTCCACCGGAAGCTCGACCGCCTGCCACCTGCACTTCGAACTGCACCGCGGCGGCATGTGGTACGACGACTCGCGGGCCTTCGATCCGCTGCCGCTGCTGCGAGCCTGGGACCGGCTGACCTAGCGGCGTCCGCGGGGTCGGAGCCCCGCGGAGGGCCCTACTCCCACTCGATCGTCCCAGGCGGCTTGCTCGTGATGTCGAGCACCACCCGGTTGACCTCGCGGATCTCGTTGATCATGCGCGAGGCGATCTGCTCGAGCAGGTCGTACGGCAGGCGGGCCCAGTCGGCCGTCATCGCGTCGTCGCTCGTGACAGCGCGGATCACGACGACGCTGCCGTACGTCCGCTCGTCGCCCTGCACGCCGACGGTGCGGATGTCGGGAAGGACGCAGAACGACTGCCACAGCTCTCGGTAGAGCCCCGCCGCGCGGATCTCGTCCTGGAGGATCGCGTCGGCCTCGCGCAGCGTCTCCAGCC
>CAZEKK010000040.1:0-13895 GCA_964512905.1 uncultured Solirubrobacteraceae bacterium | reverse complement strand
TCGCCCTGACGCATCGGCGGGCCGGCCCGTTCACCCTGGCGCCGCGCGGTGGGCAGGTTCACCTCCCTTCGCCTGGTGGACCAGCCGAGGACAGCCTCAGGCTGGCCCGTCAGGACGTCGTGAAGGCTTGCGTCTTCCCGGTGCCGATGAGCACCCAGCTCCCGGCCGCCGAAGTCGGCCAGACGTGGTATTCGTTGAACGGGTTGCCCGTCACGGTGCGGCTGGCGCCGAGCGGCCCCTCGCCGCGGTCCGAGGTGATCTTCAGCCACCGCTGGATCTCGTCGGCGAGGTTCTCGCCCACCTTGATCCCCGCCTTGCCGCGGCGGCGGGCCTCGTCCAGGGCGAAGCGCATCTGCGCCGTGCCCTCGGCCCACAGCACGTCCGGAGCGCCGCGATCCGCGTACGGACGGTAGCCCGCGAATGGCCCCTTGGCTTCGTAGGTCATGTTGAACGTGGCCGAATCCTTGGAACGGGCGACGGAGACGTCCTCGACCGGGTAGTCCTTCGTCGCGGTGGCCACGACGGCGGCTGCCTCTGCGGTGGCAGCCTTGTCGCTCCCCGCCTGATCGAGCAGGAAGAGGCTGCCGAGCGTCTGCACGTCCAGCGGGCGCACGCCGTCGCCGACGCCCTGGACGAAGCGGCGCCCATCGACGAGCGTGAGCTTGCGCAGTCCCGCCGCGATCGCCGACGCCGCGGCGTCGTACTCGGCAAGCGTCGGGTCCACGGTCGTGACGGGCGGGCGCGGGCCGTCGCAGCGGGTCGACGACGGGCTGGCCGTGGCGGTCTTGCCGTTGAGCGACCACACGGTGGTGCCGGTGATCGGCACGCGGAAGACGGCCTGCTGTCGCCCCGGCATGAAGACCGTCGGCTGGCGGCCGCCCGCCGCGGAGGGGCTGAAACCGTTGCCCGATCCCTGGGCGATGGTCACCGCGTAGGCGTTGGGGTTGCTGTAGCCCCAGACCGCCGTGAGGCCCCCGCCGACCGCCTGGTCGACGCACTCGAGCACCGGGCTGACCTTCGCCGCCGCGACCGATGCCGCCGCCGTGCGAGCCCAGCCGCGCAGGAGGAAGTAGGCGACGAGGTTGTGCTGGGTCGACTGCCAGCGCACGTCGGGGCCGCCGCGCAGGAGGCCGTTGGCTTCGCGCTGCTGGTAGAGCCACCGCGCCGCGCCGCGGATCAGCGTGTCGTACCGGGTCGAGCCGTACTGACGGCGGTAGGTCAGCGCCGCAAGCCCGATCCACGCGATCGTGCCCGACCGGAACAGCGGCTCGCTGGCGCCGGTGAACGTGTTGAAGGCGAAGTCGATCGAGCCGTCGACCCGCTGGACCGCGGCCAGCTGATCGAGGAGCTGCTCGGCCTGCCCGCGCTCACCCCTGGCCATGAAGGCGATCGCCGCGATGGCGGAGTCGTAGGTCCACGACAGATTCAGGAGCCGCTCGGCGGACGGGTCGTCGGCCGGGATGTCGTAGGAGCGCACGAGCGCGAGCTTCTGCGGAGTGTCGGCCGCCACCCACGGCGCCGACTCCCGCGCGGGAGCGCCAACCGCGGCGGCCGGGGCCACCGACGCCGCCGCGCCGGCGGCTGCGACACCGGCGCTGCCGCGGCCCTTGCCGCCACGCTTGCGCGGGGCGACCCCGCCGACCTGGCGGGCGAGCCAGCGCTCGAGCGCCGTGTCCGGCCGGCCGGTCTTGCCCGCCGGCCAGACCCGGCGCACCCGTCCGCCGCGGCGACGCGGGAGGCGCGGCTTGCGCCCGCGGGCCAGCGGCGCCGTCCCGGCCGCGGCGGCCCGCAGATCGGCGCTCGCAGCGGCAGCGGCCGCCGGACCGGCGCCCGCATCCGGGGCGGCTGCGGCGGCGGCGCGGACGCCGGCGCTGAAGAGCAGGGCCAGAACCAGCGCGGCCAGGAGCGGCAGAACCACGAGCGCGATTGGAAGCGGGCACGAGCGACGGGGCTTCATGAACCGGGTAGTCGGCCGCAGCGTGGCGAGCCCGCAGCGGGCCGGCGCCGGGATGGCGCGAGCCGCAGCGCGGCGCGCAGCGCTCCGCTACCGGGCGGGACGGAAGGCCGACAGCGCGCGGTCTGCGTTGCCCGGCTTGGCCAGCAGTCCGCCGTGGCCGGCCTGCCGGTCGGCGATGAAGAGCACGACGCGGCCGCCGAGCGAGCGCACGAACGTGGCGCTGCGGCGCATCGAGGGGCAGCCCGAATACTGGGGGTTCGGATCCTTGCCCCCGCAGAACATCGCCCAGCGGGTTCCAGCCAGCGGGCGCGACCCGAACGCCCCCCTCAGCAGGGCCCGGTTCTCCGGGAACGACGGAAAGGCGCTGCCGGAGTTGGCGATGATGAGGCCGAAGTAGCGTCCCGCCCGCCGGTCGTAGGCGGCGAGCGCGTACGTCCGGATCGCCGCCGTGCTGAACCCGTGCAGGATGGCGGTCCCCGGCTTGACCCCGATTCGCTTCAGCGTGGCCGCGATGTAGCGGTACAGCCCTGCGGGGTCGTAGCGGCCGGCCTTCTGGCCCGAACCGTAGGTCCACTGGATGCTCACCAGGCGCAGCCCGCGGCGTGCCGCGATCCGCTGCCACAGGAAGAACTGGTCGACGGCTGTGCTCGTGTCGCCGTGCAGCGTGACAAGCGTCCCGCGCACCCGTCCGGGCGGGGTCCACTGCACCGAGTAGGCCTTGCGGTTGGGCGACAGGACGAACGTCGCTCCGCTGTCGACCGCGAAGGCGTAGCGCTCGGGATCGGCCCGCCTGGCCTCCTTGAGGGCTGGCGGCGCCTGGTCGTCGGGGATCGTGCGCGAGGCCGACGAGTCGTTGGCGCAGGCGAGCAGCAGCGTGGCCGCGGCCGCGACCGCAAGGCCGCCGGCGAGCCGCCGCATCATGCCGCCACGCCCGGCCGCGCGCAGACGCCGAGGATCGGGCCGGCGGCCATCGCGCAGATGCCGTCCAGGCCGGAGGTGCGGGGCTGGGTTGAGCTCGGAGTGCGCATGCGTGCGGGCCGCGCGTCCGATCCGGAGGCCGGCGCCCAGAACGCACAGCGGCCCGCCGGAATGCGCGGCCATCGAGGGTAGAGAACACCGCGGCACGCCGGAGGTTGCCCTGCGGCGGGGCGCCCACTCGCCGGGGCGTGCGCCGGCCGAGTCGGCGCACGCCCCCGGGCGCTGATCTACGCTCGCCAGCCTTGGACGTGGACTTTCGGATGCTCGGGCCGCTTGACGCTGCCGCGGATGGCCGGCCCATCGGTCTTGGCGGGCCGCGCCAGCGGGTCGTCCTCGCCCTGCTGCTGGCGCGCGCGAACGAGATCGTTCCGGTGGAGCGACTCGTCGACGAGGTGTGGGGGCCCGCGCCGCCCGCCACCGCGTCGAACATCGTGCAGGGCTACGTCTCGGAGTTGCGCAAGGCCATCGGGAAGGGCGCGATTGCGACGCAGGGCCGCGGGTACGTCCTCACGGTGCCGGACGGCGCGCTCGACGTCAGCCGCTTCGAGCGGCTCGCCACCGCCGGCGCAGACGCCCTGGGGCGCGGCGATGCCGCGGCGGCCGCGGCGGACCTGCGGCGCGCACTCGAACTGTGGCGGGGACCGGCCCTGGCCGACCTGGCCGGCGAGCCCGGCATCCGCCCGATCGCCGACCGGCTCGACGAGCTGCGACTCGCCGCGCTCGAGCGCCGCATCGATGCAGATCTCGCGCTGGGGCGTCACGGCGAGCTGGCGCCCGAGCTCGATGCGCTCATCGCCGACCACCCCTTGCGCGAGCGGCTGCGCGCGCAGCTCATGCTCGCGCTCTACCGGGCGGGCCGCCAGGCCGACGCGCTCGAGGCGTACCGGGACGCGCGCGGCGCCCTGGTGGAGGAGCTCGGCATCGAGCCGGGCGCGGCCCTGCGCGAGCTGCATGCGGCGATCCTCGCCCAGGATCCCGCGCTCGAGCTGCCGGCGGCGCCCGCGGCGGCCGACCCCGGGTCACGACCGGCGCCGCGGCTCGTCGTCGCGGCCGGACTCGACCCGGCAGCGGCGGGGGCCGTCGCCGGGCTCGCCGGACCGCTTGCCCGCGGCGGTGATCGCGAACTGGTGATCGCGGCCACCGTCCCCTCGGCGGACGAGCTCGGGCCAGCAACGCGGGCGCTGCGGGCGCTGGCCGGGGAGGCAACCGAGGCCGGCCTGACCGCCCGCGCCGCGGCGTTCACCTCGGTCACTCCCGGCGCGGACCTCGCCCGCCTCGCCGCGGAGCAGGATGCCGAGCTGCTGTGCGTGAACGCCCCCGCCGGGTTGCTGGAGGATGCGCGCCTGCTCACGCTGCTCGAGCAGGCGCCGTGCGACGTGGCCGTCGTCGTCGGCGGAATGCCGCAGGGCGACGGCGGCGTGCTGGTCCCGTTCTCCGGCGCCGAGCACGACTGGGCCGCCGTCGAACTCGGCGCAGCGCTGGCGCAGGCGCGCGGCGAACGGCTCGTGCTCGCAGGCGCGAGCACGAGCCGGACCGGACGCGACGCCAGCCGCCTGCTCGCGAACGCCTCCCTGGCCGTGGAGCGGGCGCTGGGCGTCGCCGCCGACCCCCTGATCGTGGACCCGTCGCCGGCCGCCCTCGTCGCCGCCGCACGGACCGCGAGCGTCGTCGTGGTGGGGCTCACCGAGCGGTGGCGGGTCGAGGGGCTCGGGCGGACCCGGACCACGCTCGCCTCCGAGCCCGGCCTGACCGTCGCGCTCGTGCGCCGCGGGCTGCGTCCCGGCGGCTTGGCGCCGCGGAGCGGCGGGACGCGGTTCACGTGGACGATTCAGCCTGCCGACTAGTCGGCGTCACGCGGGGCGGCACGCCTGGCCGGCGCCGGTAGGGACGTAGGCAGCCGGGACCAGCCCTCCGGCCGACTGGTCGACGCTGCGTCCGGTCCGCACGACCTCGACGTCCGGCCCCGCCGCGCGGACGATGCGCACGATCGTGGCCGGCGAGACGGCCTGGCGGCTGGCGTCGAGCCGCAGCGGGACGCCGGCCAGCGTCGTCCGCAGTCCGGCGAGCCGATCGGGAAGCGCGGCGGCGTCTCCGCCGGCGGCGTCGTACGCCCTGAGGAGGGCCTCCATCGCGTTGCGATATTCCAGCACCGGCAGGCTCGCCGCCTCGCCGCGCGGCGCTCCGGGCCACGCCGCAGCGTGAGCCCGGAGCAGACGCCGCCCGTCCGCGGAGGCCGCCAGCGGCGGCGCATACGCCGCGCCGGCGACGCCGTCGAGCACGCTGCCGGCGCCGCGGACCAGGTCCGCGTCGGCGACAACGCCCGGGCCGAGCAGGAGGCGGCGCCGCGGCGCGCCGGTGCGCCGGGCGAGCGTTCCCAGGTCCGTCGGGTTGAGCAGGATGGGCGAGGCGAGCACGACGACCCCGTCGGCGCCCCGAGGCGGCGTCCCGAGATCGTTCGCCGCCGGCGCCGGATTCGCGAGCAGCGTGCGGCGCACGACGCGGCCGCCCAGCGCGCAGAACTCGCGCACGAAGACGGTCTCGGCGCCCCACCCGGCGACCCAGGCGTCGACCGCGAGGCCGACCCGGCGCCAGCCGAGCGTCCGCCGCGCGTAGGTGGCGAGGCCCGCGACCGACTGCCCGTAGTCGGACGCGACGCGGACCAGATTGCTGGCCGGCCGCTCGAGGGTGACTTCGCGCGGGCCGTGCGGCGCGGCCACGAACACGACGTCCGGGTAGCGACGGGCGACCTCGCGCAGGACCAGCCCGTCGACGGTGAACGGGCCGCCGGCGACGACGGCCTCGACGCCGTCGCGCTCGACCAGCCGCCGGACCGAGGCCACCAGGGTGCTGAACTCCCCGGACTCGGTGCAGCCGATGCGGAGCTCGACCTGCCGCCCCCCCACCGTGGCCGGGCTCACGCCGGCGGCAGCGGCCGCGCCATTCTTCCGAGCGCCACGGGCGAGGAGAGGCAGTTCCGCGCCCCGAAGCTGCCGCTCCCCCAGCGAACGGAAGGCGCCCTGGCAGTCGACGACGACACCGATCCGTACGGGTTCGGGCCGGCCACCGCAGCCAGCCGCTGCTGCCGCCGCCGCCGCGAGGACGAGCGCGACGGCTGCCCCCGCGCGCGCGCGCTCAGCGCGCATCGGTCGCCACCCAGACTCCGCCGCGGCCGGCGTCGAGCTCGACGGGCGCGCCGCCGACGCGGACGGTGGCCACGACGCGGCGCCGGCGCGGATCGATCCGCGCGACCGTCCCGTCGAGGGCGCTTGCCGCCCACACCGCCCCGGCCGCCGCGACGATGCCGCTGGCCCCGCGCCCGATGGGGATCGGCCGGCCCGCTGCCCCGGTGCCGATGTCGACCGGGACGACCGTGTCGCGCAACGGATCGGTGACCCACGCCGTTCCCGCGGCGATCGCCACCGAGCGCGGCGCGATCGGCAGCCGCATCGTCGCGAGGATCGCCCCGGTGCGGGCGTCGAGCCGCCACATCCTCCGGTCCAGCGCATCCCCGAGCACCCAGAGCGATCCGGCACCAAGCGTCATCTCGCGGAACTGGACGCGCGAGTCGCTCGCCGTGCCCGGGCTCGTGAACGGCAGGAACACCTCGGCCAGCTTCCGGAGCGGGCCGGCGCCTGCGCTCAGACGGTCGACGAAGGGGCAGCCGGCGGCCCACACGACGCCCTCGCCGGCGGCCATCGCGCACGCGAGGAGATCGATGCTGTCGCGCCGCGCCCCCGTCGACGCGTCGTAGCGGGCCACCGTCCCCTCGAGCGAGTTGCCGTCCGCCGCCACGTAGACGTCGTCGCCGAGCGCGGCGAGGTCGCGCGGCTCGCCCTGCGAGGGGACGCGCTGCAGCGCCGACGTGGCCGGATCGTGCCGCCAGAGCACACCGCCGCGGAAGTCAGCGGTCCAGATCCCGCCCCGGCTCACCGCCACGGATCCCGGCGTCCCGGGCACGCGCACCGTCGCTGCCACCTGGTTGGTGGCCGGGTCGATTCGCACGAGCGCACCCGCGGGACGAGCGGCCGCCGGCTCGTCGCCGCCGAGGGCGAGAACGGCGCCGGCCGTCGCGGCGGCCAGCGCAACGGCCGCGACCGCGAGGGCTGGCACGAGCCGCGACCGGCGAGCCGCCACGTCCGCGAGCCCAAGCGCCGCGCGGGCTGCCGCGACGAACTCGCCGCACGAGGCGAAGCGGTCCGCGGGGTCCTTCGCGAGCGCGCGACCGAGGACGGGATCCAGCGCGGCCGGCAGGCTGCCCCGGCGCGCGCGCGCCGCCGGCGGCGGCTCCTCGAGATGGGAGAAGATCGTCGCGACGTCCGAGGCGTTGCGAAACGGCGGCGTTCCGGTGAGCGCCTGGAAGAGCAGGCAGCCGAGCGCGTACTGATCGGACGCCGCCGAAGCCTCGTCGCCCCTGATCAGCTCGGGCGCCAGGTAGCCCACCGTGCCGGCGAGGGATGGATCCGACGGGCCTGACCCGTGGACGCTGCGCGTCAGACCGAAGTCGGCAAGGTAGGCGTGGTTGCGCCCGTCCTCGCGGTCCAGGAGGACGTTCGAGGGCTTGACGTCGCGATGGACCAGGCCGCGCCGGTGCGCTGCATCCAGCGCATCGGCGACCTGCGCCGCGATGGCCACCGCCGCTGGCGGTTCGAGCGCGCCGCCCGCGCGCATCACCTGGCCGAGGTCGGGGCCATCGACGAACCGCATCGCGATGAACAGGCGGCCGTCCGCGTCGCCCGCTTCGTAGATCGGCACGACGTTCGGGTGGTCGAGGCTGGCTGCGAGCCGTGATTCGCGCAGCAGCCGCGCGCGGAATCCGTCGTCCGCGGCGAGCGCCGGTGCCAGGACCTTCAGCGCAACGGGCCGACCGAGGCGTTCGTCGCGGGCGCGATACACCTCGCCCATCCCTCCGCGCCCGACGAGACGCTCGACGCGGTAGGCGGCGACGGCGGAGCCCGCGAGGGTGGCGGCAGATCGGCTCATTCCAGTCCGCGGTCAGGCTCGCACGGGCACCGTCGGCCGCGCAACCGCCAGGCGGCGGGGCCGGCCGGCCCCGCCGCCTGGAGACCCATGGTCATCGCCGGCCGCAGCCGGCGGCGCGGTGCGCGCGGCGCGCTGCACCGGTCGCCCCGCGCATCGTGAGGGTGCCGATGTACGCGGTGGCCGTGCCCTTCGCCGTCGGGGTGTCGACCATGGTCAGCACGCCCGTTGCGCCGGCGAACGCGCCCGTGCCGCCGACGACGGGGTGCCAGCACGACCCCCACACGAGCCGATCCCCGGCGGCGAAGCGTCCCCAGTAGAGGAAGCGGAACTTCAGCGTGCCGGACGGGTCGCCGGCGCAGCGCCGGTCGCGGTTCCGATCCAGGCAGCCCGAGAACTTCTCGGTGCCCCGCGCCTCGAAGAGCGGCGTCTTGCGGATCTCGGTGAACGACGTCGTCGTCCACGCGCCGAGGAGGCTGCCGGTCATGCGGAACTTCCCGGCCGCTTCGTCAACGGCGACCTGCGTGCCAGAGACCGGCAAGGCCGCCGCAGCGGCCGTGCTGCTTCCAGCGGCGAGGGCTGCTCCTGCGAGCCCGATGGCAACGGGGGTGAGGACGTGACGCATCGATGGTCCTTTCGGTCGGCTCACGGCGGTCGCCGCGACGTTGACGGCCACCCTTGCCGACCTCGCTGAAGACGGGCTGGATCGCGGCTGGACGGCCCTCGTCAGCGCGCGTCGCCGCTCAGGCTCACCGTGGCGCTGAGCTGCGGCAGGAACGGCGCGAGCGGGGAAGTCAGCGGCGGCGGCGGCTTGCGGCCGAGCGACAGCCGCAGGACCGCCTGGGATCGGCCCGGGGCCGTGGGGGCGAAGCGCACGCGGATCGGGCAGTCGCCCGTGTAGAACCCGGTTGCGCAGGAGTCCAGCAGGACCTGGAAGCTGGCCGCCCCGGGCCCTTCGAGGCGGGCCGTGACCGGCCCGGTCCAGCCGCCGCCGACGGTGACCGTGATGGGGATGTCCCTGCTCTCGCCGACCGACGCCTTCACGGCGGCGGCCGTCGGGGAGACCGTCAGCGCCGACGTGATGGCAAACGGCGCGCTCTGCGCGCAGGCGGGCAGGCGGGGCAGCGCCGGCCGCAGCGGCGCCTTGGGGGACGGCTTGACGCACAGGCGCACGCGATAGCCCGGGCCGGGCGCCGCCGACCACAGGCGACTGATCTGGCCCGGGACCCTGGCCGTCGAGCTCGCCGGGACGGCGATGGAGGCCACGCCGCCCGTCTTCGGCCCGCCCGCGAGCCGGGCCAGCACTCCGGACACGGGAACGCCGTTGCGGACGAGGTCGACTCGGAGCGGGAGCGACCGCGCGCCGGCCGCCGGGCTGGCGTTCCTGACCGTTGCCACGACGCGAATCGTGGGGCCCTTCGTCGTGGCGAGGGGCTTGTTCTTCGGCCCCCGGGCGGCCACGCCGAGCGTCAGCTTTGGAGCGGCGGCGGCCGCCGCTGCGGGCAGGGCGGCGGCGGCGATGGCGGCGGCGCAGAGCGCCAGGGCGGTAGGGGTGCGGCGGGTCACTGGTCCTCCTCCTCGATTGGATCGGAACGGTACGGACGCCGGCGCGGCGGCGCGCCGGTTGGCTGCCTCGAGCCGCTGCCGGGTCATCGGGGCACCGTCACCGTTGCCGTGCTCCGAAGCCGGCCGGCGCGCAGGCCAAGCACCAGCCGTGCCGCCCCGGCACCGGTCGGGACCGGCACCCGGACGGTCCGCGCGGCCCGGCCGACCGCGAAGCGGCGCGCGCCGACGGCGAGCGTCGCCGGGGCGTTCGTCGCGACGCGCAGGGCCGCGGTCCGCGCCCCGCGCGGGAGCCGGGCCGGCAGCCGCAGCAGGACGAATGCGGGCCGGACCGCCTGCACGCGCACCGTCACGCGGCGCCGCGCCTCGCGGCCCCGGTCGCGCACGGCAAGGGTGATGGTCTGCCGGCCGGGCCGCAGCCCGGTCACGCGCGCCGACGCGCCCGCGCCGATCCGGCGGCCCCCGAGCGACCACCGCAGCGACCGCCCGTCGAGCTTGCGGCGCCCGTCGGCCGACCACGCCTCGCCGGCGAGGACCAGGGTGCCGTCGGCCCGCAGCCGCGTGCCCGGCCCCGGGAAGAGGATGCGCGGCACCGGCGGCCCGCCGGGCGCCGTGAAGCGCCCGGACACGGCGGCGGCCTCGTTGAATCCGTCGCTGACGCGCACCCGGATCCGCGCCGCACGGGAGGCCGACAGCAGGCCCGTCGGGACGCGCAGGCGGCGGCCTGCGGCCTCGACGGCCAGCGGCCGCCACGACCGCCCGCCGTCGGCCGAGTACTCGACGTCCGCGGTGAGGCGGCTGCCGGCGTCGGCGTCCGCCGTCGTCCAGCGGATCTCGGTCGTCGCCCCGCGCAGGCGTGCGCCGGACCGCGGGGCCACGATTCGCACGCGCGGTGCGTGGCGGGACTTGACCCGGATCGTGGCCGGGGCCCCGGGGATCCCGACGCGAATCGCGCCGACTCCCGCTGCCGGAACGCCGCCTTGGAGCACCGTGCCCGCGCCGTCGCTCACCCGAACCGCGCGCATGGGCACGCTCGCCACCTCATCGCCAGCGGCGGTGCGCGCGGTGAGGACGTAGAGACCGGGCGCAGCGCCGCGGGACTGCCGCCGGATCGCATCGAGGCTCGCCGGCCGGACCCGCGTGATGATCGTCGTGCCGCCGCCGAGCACCACCGCCTGCACCGCCAGGCCGTCACGGCGCGCGCCCGCGGCCGCGGCGTGAGCGGGCGGATCCGCTGGCGGCGGCGGGCCCCCTGCGGGCGCATGCAGCCGCAGCATCCGCTGCCACTGGCGCGGAGAGATCCAGACGTCGGCGTCGCTGCCGCCCCCGCAGTAGGACATGTAGTCGAAGTACTCGGCGGGCTGCCGGCGCGCACCGGCGGCCACGATCCGGAACGGGCCGCGGCCGCCGCCGGACCCTGCCCGGGTGTCGATGCCCACGGCGCTGCCGAGGAGCCCGCGTTCGTCGGGCGGCCAGCTCTCCCCGTCCTTCGCGTCGCAGGCGGAAGACGCGTGCGGATAGCCGAGGGCGTGGGTCAGCTCGTGGGTGATCGTGCGAAGCGGCCGGCGGTTGACCACGATGCCGGCCGGCGCAGGCCCGGTGCGCCAGTTCCCGTGCGCCATCGACCGCAGCAGGCTCGACGTCCTCGTGGCCAGGATGCCGAGCGCGACGCGCGACTCCGCGCCCTCGCCCAGGCTCGCGGTCCACGCCTCGACCTTCGCCACCAGGCGGGCGGCGCGGTCCTCGTTGGTGAGTGGACGCTCCGAGGAGGTGGTCGAGCAGAAGACGAGCAGGACGCACGACTCGCTCTCGACGGTCTCGGAGCCGGCATTGATGTCCGCACCCGCGTCGAGGAATCCCCGGTACGGCGCCACGTCGAGCGCCAGCGGCAGCACCGCGCGCGCCGTGTCGAACGCGGCGCCCGGATCGGGCAGGACGGTCGGGGAGCGCCCGTCGTAGAGGCCGAGCGGAACGATCGGCACGGTCGCGACGGGCGAGAAGGGGACGTCGCCGAGCACGAAGCTGCCCCGGCGGTCGCAGGCGTCCGTCGGGCAGCCGAGGTGCGCCGGGTTGACCCGGGCCTCCATCGACACGGTCCCCGCCGCCCAGTCCGGCGGGAGCACGAAGGTGTAGGCGCCGGCCGGGTCTGACCGCCGGGCCCGATCGACCAGCCCGCTGCCCGCGGCCAGCAGCGGCGGCGCCGCGATCGGCGTGAGGGTCCCGAGGGCCCGGTAGCTCGAGCCGTCCGGCGACCGCCGGCTCACCGTCAGCGTGGCCGGCACGTTCGGCACCCCCGCCCGCGGGCCGCTGCGCAGGCTGGCGTAGACGCGCACGACCGTCGTCTTGCCGACCGCCAGGCCGACCGCGCGGCGGTGGCGCGCCGTGCCGTACGCCGGCACCGGAGTCTGGAAGCCCTGGGCCGTGCGGGCCTGCTGGAACGCATCGTCGTACTGGACGCCCTGGGTGACCTCGACGTCGTCGGCCTGCACCTCGTAGCCGGACCCGGAGGGGGCCGGCGCCGCGCACGGCGGCGGGGCCGCCGCCGGGTCCCCGAGACGCGCGACCGCCGCCACGTTGCCCCCGCCGCCGACGTACGTGCGCGCGGCGTACAGGTTGCGGCGGCAGTCGACGGCCACGCCGGTCACGTTCCCAAGCACCGTGCCGCCGATCCCCTCCGCCAGGCGCCCGGGCGGCGTGAACCGCAGCACCTCGGCGCCGACGCCCCGCCCCACGTAGAAGTCGCCGCGCCGGTCGACGGCAACCCCGCCGAGGGGATCCTTGAAGGCCGCCGCGAAGCCAGGGCCCCGGACGGGATGCCGCGCGACCCGGGATCCGTCGACGGTGAGCACCGCGCCGCTCGCGTCGACGGCGATCTGGCCCTGCGCGGCCACGTCGGCCACGGGCGCCAGCCGCGTCCCGTCGGGACGGAAGCGCTCGACGCGGCCGTCGGTCACGTAGACGGTGCCGTCCGGCCCGACCGCCACGTCGGAGGGAGCGCCGATGAGGCGCGGCCCGTCCGCGAAGGTGCCGAGCGGCGTGCCGTCGTTGCGCAGGCGCACGACGCGGTTGGGCTCCCGGTTGGCCACGTAGACGACGCCCGCGCTGTCGGCCCCGATCCCCCAGGGGTTCGTGACGACCGGCGCGCCGATCGCGGTCACGAACTCACCGCTGGAGGTGAACTTGACCAGGCGCCGGTTGGCGGCGTCGGCGACCCACACGCTGCCGTCGGAGTCGACGGCGACGTCGCGGGGAAACGGCGCGAGGCGGCCCGGGCCGTCGGTGCCGAAGCTGTCGAGCAGCGAGAAGGTCGCGCCCTCGGGAACGGCTCCCCGGGCTGGCGGAGCCGCGGGCCCGCACGCTGCTGCGACGGCGACGGCACTGATTGCGACAAGCGACCGCGAGATCTGTGCGCGCATGGCTCGAGGATTGGCTGTCACGCCGAGCAAGCTCTCCCAGGAGGCTGGACGCGGGCTGGACGCCGGCTGAACGCCGATGGTCACATGATGGGGCCGCCAGCGCGTTCGTGTCGCAGCAGGCTCCCGCCCGGACACTGCGCCGCCAGCGCTTCGGTCGCGCGACGGCCCCGCGGCGCCGGGCCGCGGGGCCGCACGTCATGGCGCGGTGCTAGGCGCCGACGAGCGCCGGCTCGTCGGCGTAGGTCTCGCCGCGCTCGGCCTTCTCGACCAGCGAAGCGGGCGGCTCGAAGCGGTCGCCGTAGGCGGCGGCCAGCTCGCGGGCGCGGGCGACGAAGCCGGCGACGCCGCCCTCGTAGCCGTTGATGTACTGCAGGACCCCGCCGGTCCAACCCGGGAAGCCGATGCCCATGATGGAGCCGATGTTCGCGTCGGCGACCGACTCGATCACGCCCTCGTCCAGACACTTGACCGTCTCCAGCGACTCGATGAAGAGCATCCGCTCCTCGAGGTCGCGGAGGCTGATCGTCGACGGATCCGCGACCCACGGGAAGGCGTCCTTCAGGCCCGGCCACAGGCCGGTGCGCTTGCCGTCCTCGTAGGCGTAGAAGCCCTTGCCCTCGAGCTTGCCCGGGCGGTCGAACTCGTCCAGCATCCGGTCGATGACCTGCTCGGACGGATGGGCGTCCCAGCCGCTGCCGGTGGCCATCGCCTCCCTGGCGGCGTTGCGGATCTTGCGCATGAGCTTCAGGTTCAGCTCGTCGGAGAGCTGCAGCACGGGCGCGGGGTAGCCGGCCTGCGAGGAGGCCTGCTCGATCGTCGGCGCGGGCACACCCTCGGTGAGCATCGCGATGCCCTCGTTGATGAACGTCCCGATCACCCGGCTGGTGAAGAAGCCGCGGCTGTCGTTGACGACGATCGGCGTCTTGCGGATCTTCTGCACGAAGTCCATCGAGCGGGCGAGCGTCTCGGGCGAGGTCTTCTTGCCGACGATGATCTCGACCAGC
>CAZEKK010000039.1:0-13943 GCA_964512905.1 uncultured Solirubrobacteraceae bacterium | reverse complement strand
GGCTCCGGCGCCCGAGGCCGCGGCGCCCGCGCCGGCTGCGCCCGCGGCGCCGGCGGCCCCGCCCGCGGCGCCGGCGCCCGACGCCGCGGCGCCCGCGCCGGTTGCGCCCGCGGCTCCGGCGGCGCCGCCGCAGCCTCCGGCGGCCCCGCCCGCGGCGCCCGCGGCCCCGGACCCCAACACGCCGCCATCCCTGTCGAGCGGCGACCCGCTCGCCGGCTGACCGGCGCGTCGGCCCCGCCAGCCCGGCTGGCGGGGCCGCGCCACCTGCTGGACGGATGGACGATGCCGTCGTCCGCCGGTGCCCGGCCGTGACATAGGTCCTGACGGGCCGGGCCGGAGGACGTCTGAGTTCGTGAGGCTGCACGAGCGCATCGCCGTGCGGCGCCGTCACGACCGCACAAGGAGCGCCCGCATGACCTCCGAGACCGTCTTCCCCGATGCCCGCCCCGGGCGCAGCGGCCGCCGGCTGCGGCGCGCCGTCCTGCCCTTGGCCACAGCCGGCCTGCTCGCCACCGCCGCCCCGGCGATGGCTCAGGATCCCTCGATCGACACCTACGGCGGCGGCGGCGGTGACGTCGTGTCCTCGACCGACTCCGGCGGGTCCGGCAGCGCCAGCAGCCTTCCGTTCACCGGGTTCGACGCGCTGGCCATCGCGGGCGGCGGCGCTGCCCTGATCCTGCTGGGCGCCTCGCTGCGCTGGATGGGCTCGAGCGGCCGCCGGTCCGATCCGGAAGCTGGACGATCGGCGTAGCCGTTCGCCTATCCCGCTTGCCTGCACGCCCTCCGAGCGCCAAGCTCTACAGTGAAGCGACCCCACGGTCACGGATGCCTGGGTGAGGCCACCGGCCCGAACCCTCGACCACGATGGCGACTTGACCGACATCGCACTCCAGCCAGCCCGGCCCCGCGCGGGGATCGTGCCCCTGGGCAAGCTCAGCGACGACAAGCTCGCGGCGCGGGCCGCCGCCGGAGATGCGGCGGCGTTCAGCACGATCTACGAGCGCTACCACCAAGCGCTCTACCGCTACTGCCTGTCGATCACCGGCTCCCCCGAAGACGCCGCCGACGCCCTGCAGGCCACGATGGCCAAGGCGCTGCAGGCGATCGGCGGCCAGGAGCAGGCCGGCGCGCTCAAGGCGTGGCTCTACCGGATCGCCCACAACGAGTCGATCTCGGTTCTGCGCGCCCGCAAGCCCCAGGCCGAACTCGACGACGATCTGGCGGGCCTCGCGGCCTCGGCCGACCAGGATGCCGCCACGAAGGCGCGCCTGGCGACGCTCGTCGCCGATCTGAAGGCCCTCCCCGACCGCCAGCGCTCCGCGCTGGTCCTCCGGGAGCTCTCCGGCCTGGAGTACGCCGAAATCGCCGGCGCGCTCGACACGACTCCGGCCACGGCCAAGCAGGCCGTCTACGAGGCGCGCTGCGCCCTTCAGGACCTCGCGATGGGTCGTGAGCTTGCCTGCGAGACCGTGCAGCGCGCCCTGTCGGACGGGGACGGGCGCCGCCTGCGCGGCCGCAAGATGCGTGCGCACCTGCGCTCCTGCGCCGGCTGCCGCGCATTCCAGACGGCGATCGACGGGCGCCGCTCGGACTTCCAGGCCCTGTTCCCGGTGCTGCCGGCGGCCGGTGCCGCCGCGATTCTCGCCGGCGTCCTGGGCGGCGGCGGGGGCGGCGGGGGCGCGGCCGGGGGCGGCGGCGCGATGGTCGCGGCCCACGGCGCCCGTTTCGGCCTCGGGAAGATCGCCGGCGTCGCCGCGGCAGGGGCGGCGACCGCCGCGGTTGCCGCCGGCGCCATCGCCGTCGTGAACCAGGACGTCGCCCCGCCGCCGGCCCCGGCCCCGGCCTCGGCCTCGTCACGATCGGCCACCCCGCCGCCGAAGCCGCCGCCGAAGGTCGAGGCCGTGCCGGCCTCGACGCCATCGGTCGACGCCTACGGCGGGTCGGGCGGCGACGTCCTCAGCGGTGTTGACGCCGGCGAGGGCGGCTCGGGATCGGGCTCCGACCAAGCCACCGCCGGCGCGACGGCCGGCGGTGAGCTGCCGTTCACCGGCGCCGAGACGCTCCTGCTCGCGCTCGGCGGCCTCGCGCTGCTCGCCATGGGGCTGGCGCTGCGCCGGGCGGGACGCGCCCGCTGATCTCCGCCTGGCCGGGCGACCCCGCGCCGGTCGTGGTGGAATACTGGCTTCATGGGTGATCTCGGCGCGATCCTGACGGCGATGGTGACGCCGTTCGATGCGGCGGGCGCGGTCGACCGCGACGGTGCGGTGCGGCTGATGCACCATCTCGTTGCCCACGGCTCCGACGGCCTGGTCATCGCCGGATCCACGGGCGAGGCCGCGACGCTGACCGACAACGAGCACATCGGCCTGGTCCGCCTCGCCGTCGAGGAGATCGGCGGGCGCCACACGGTGGTGGCCGGCGTCGGGTCCAACGACACCCGGCACGCCGTCGACCTGACGCGTCAGGCCACCGAGGCCGGCGCCGACGCGATGCTCTCGGTCACGCCGTACTACGTGAAGCCCAACCGCCGCGGGCTCGTTGCGCACTTCTCGGCGGTCGCCGCGGCCACCGATCGCCCCGTCATCCTCTACAACATCCCCGGCCGGACCGGGCTGGACATGCCGAACGACGTCTGCGCCGAACTCGCCGAGATCGACGGGATCGTGGCGATCAAGCAGGCCCGCAGCACCGACGTCGCCCTGATCGACGGCCTCGACCTCTACGCCGGCAACGACGACATGCTCGCCGAGGTTCTGGACCTCGGCGGCGCGGGCGGCATCCTCGTCGCCAGCCACATCGTGGGAGAGCAGATGCGGGCGATGGTGGACGAGCCCGGGCGCCGCGGAGCGATCGACGCCAGCCTGCAGGACGTCTACGCCGCCCTTGCGGTGACGACGAACCCGATTCCCATCAAGGCCGCCCTGAACCTCTGCGGGCTGCCTGCCGGCGGCCTGCGCCTGCCGCTCGTGGATGCCGACGACGCCGAGCTTGGCGTGATCCGCGACATGCTCGAGCGTCACGGGCTGCTCGAGGCTGCCGCAGCGTGAGCGGCAGGCTCCGCGTCCTGCCGCTCGGCGGCCTGGGCGAGATCGGCAAGAACATGACGGTCGTCGAGTACGAGGACCGCATCGTGGTCGTCGACGTCGGCCTGCGGTTCCCGACCGCCGACATGCTCGGCATCGACCTCGTCCTGCCGGACTTCGCCTACCTGCGCGAGCGGGCCGAGGACATCGAGGCGATCGTCATCACCCACGGCCACGAGGACCACCTCGGGGCGCTGCCCTGGGTGCTGCGCGAACTCGGCCAGGACGCCGTGCCCGCGATCTACGGCGGGCCGCTGACGATGGCCATGGCGCGTTCGAAGCTCGACGAGCACAAGCTCCGCGACACCGAACTGATCGACGTCGCGGCCGGCGACACGCTCGACCTCGGGCCGTTCGAGGTCGAGCTGATCCACATGACGCACTCGATTCCGGACATGTGCGCGGTCGCGCTCGCGACCGAGCTCGGCGCGGTGCTCGTGACCGGCGACTACAAGTTCGACCAGACGCCGGTGGACGGGGGGCCCGCGGACGTGTCCCGCCTGGCCGAGCTGGGGCGCGAGGGCATCCTGCTGCTGTGCGGCGACTCGACCAACGCCGACCGGCCCGGCTTCTCCCCGTCGGAGTCCGGCGTCGGCCCCCATCTCGAGGAGGCCTTCGCGCGCTGCGAGGGCCGCATCGTGGTGACGAGCTTCGCCTCGAACATCCACCGGGTCCAGCAGGCGTGCGATGCCGCCGCCGCGCTCGGGCGCAAGGTCGCGCTCGTGGGCCGCTCGATGCGCAAGAACGTCAACATCGGTCGACAGCTCGGGCACATCGACGTGCCCGACGGCCTGCTGGTCCCGGTCCGCGAGGTCGAGGACTTCCCCGACCACAAGCTCGTGATCATCTCGACCGGATCCCAGGGGGAGCCGCTCTCCGCCCTGCGCCGGATGGCGCATCGCGACCACCCGCAGATCAACCTGCACGCCGGCGACACGGTCGTGTTCTCCGCGACCCCGATCCCGGGCAACGAGCGGGCCGTCAACGAGACGATCGACCGGCTCTACCACATCGGCTGCGACGTCATCACGACGCGCGACGCGCCGATCCACGCCTCTGGCCACGGCTACGCCGAGGAGCTCAAGCTGATGCTCAACCTCACGAGGCCGCGCTACGTGATGCCGTTCCACGGCGACTTCAAGCGGATCCGCCTGCACGGGCAGCTCGCCGAGGCGGTCGGCGTGCACCCAGACGACATCTTCCGCGGGGAGAACGGCCTGCCGCTCGACGTCACCGACGCCGGCGCCCGGTTCGGCGACCGCGAGCAGAGCGGGATGATCTTCGTCGACGGGGTCGACATCGGCGACGTCGCCGACGTGGCGCTGCGCGACCGCCGGATGCTCTCCGCGGACGGGATATTCATCGTCGTCGCGACGGTCTCGGAGCAGGACGGCCGGTCCGTCGCGCCGCCCGAGGTGATCTTCCGCGGCGTGCCGTTCCTGGACGAGGGCGAGGACGCGCTGGTGGAGGAGATCCGCACCGCGGTCGAGGACTCGCTCGCCCACGCCGCCGAGGAGGAGATCCACGAGATCGACCTGCTCCAGCAGGTGCTGCACGACGACCTCGCGGCCTTCGTCTACGACCGCCTGCGGCGCCGCCCGATGGTGCTCCCGGTCGTCGTCGAGGTCTGATCGGGCCGTCAGGTCACGCGCAACGTCACGATCCGCTGCGCCGAGCGGTTCCCGGCGGGGTCGGTCGCACTCAGCCGGATGCGGTAGCGCCCGGAGCCGAGGCGCCGGGAGCCGATGCGCGCGCCGACGGACACCGACGTGCGGCCGGCCTTCGAGCGGATCGCGCTGATCGCTGCGGCCCGTGCCCACCGGAGGCACGACGGCCGATCCCGCCGGGCCCGGGTGGCCGGCAGGCAGGCGCGACCGACGCGGCGCCCGGCGGCGGCCCGCTCGACGGTCAGGCGCAGGCGCGCGGGCTCCGAGAGCGTCACGAACAGCCGCGCCCGCGAGCGCGCGCCGGTTCGCGCGAGCGTGCGCCGCGACAGCGCCGGGCGGGCGAGGACCGGACGAATGGTGTCGGCGCCGACGGCGACCTCGACCGTGCCCGCGGCGCTGCAGCCGCGCGGATCGGTTGCGGTCACGATCGCCGACTGCGGCCCGGGGGCCGTGAAGGTCCTTGCCACCGACTGGCCGGACAGGCGGGCCCCGTCCGCGAACAGCCAGGCGAATGTCAGGTTTCCGCCGGCGCCCCCGGACGCGGCGGCGGTGAAGGGCAGCGGCTGCACCGCCTGGCGGGGCTGCGCGCTCGCCGTGACGGTGAGCCGGGGCAGTTCGTAGGCGCCGCGGTCGCGGCGCGCACCGCAGTCCCCGCCCGCGTCGGCGATGCGCGGCGCCCCGGCCAGGTCGGTCGGCGATTCGTCACCGGCGAGTCCGACCGCGGCGCCCGCGTCGATTGCGGCGGAGCCGAGCGCCGGAACGTAGCTGCCGGCGGCCAGACCCGGCAGCAGCGACGCGTCGGGCGGGCTGTTGCGGCCGGCGGCATCGCAGGCGATCTCGCCGAGCGCGGGCGCCTGGGCCTGGGCCTGGGCGATCGAGTCGGTGCAGGCGATCCTGGCCGTGCCGCCGCCGGCCTGCGTGGCCTCCATCGGCTCGAGTGCGATGGATGAGGACACGGCGACGGTCGCCGTGCCGCCTGCCGCGAGCGCGCCCGCGCGGATCGCCTTGGCGCCGTCCGGGCCGGGCGCGCCGGCGTCGATCGTCGCGTGGCGCAGCGTGACCGCCGTGGCGCTGCCGGCGTTGGCATCGGCCCGGACGCCATGGGTGCCGCCCAGCAGCAGCGAGGAGTCGGCGACCAAGGCCGCTGATTCGCCTGGTCCTGCGCCGACGAGCGCCACGGGGGAGACGCCGGCCCCGGCGCGGCGCAGGATGCTGCGCTGGATCCGCACCGTCGCGTCCTTGCCGACCGACACGACGGCCTTGCTCGTCCCCGACCGCAGTGCGGCATCGCGCACGACGGCCTGGAAGGGGGAGGAGCCGATGGCGGCCAGGGCCCTGCCGTCGTAGACGCCGTCGACGGTGATGCGCTCGAGCGTCGCGTCCGTGTCGATCGCGAAGGCGTCGCCCTGGTCCGGCGCGTCGTTGACGATCTCGACCGCGACGTCGGACACCGTGCTTCCGTCGCCGCGGACGCTGACGGCGGTCTTGTCGGTGATCGCCGGCAGGTGGCGGACGCGCAGCGAGCGCAGCGCCAGGCCGCTCGCCACCGGATGGCCGAGGGCGACGAGCGCGCCGGCGGGGTTGGCCGCCGGCGCCACGATCGTCGCGGTCGCCGGGTCGCTTCCGGCGCCCGCGCCGGCGACCGTGAGGCCCGTGTCCGCGGCCTGGTCGAGGGCCAGCGCCTCGGCGTAGAGGCCCGGGGCGACGGCGATCGTGTCGGCTTCCGGCGTCGCCCGCGCGAAGGTGACGGCCTTGCCGATCGTCTTGCACGGGGCCGCGGGGGAGAGGCAGGGGGCGACCGCCTCGGCGGCGGCGCCGTCGTCGACGTGAAGGGTCGCGGCGACCGCCGCGGGTGCGCCGGCCAGCGTCGCAGCGAGCGCGAACACGGACGGGACGACGGGTCGCATCGCAAGGGACGGTAGCCCGAAACCCGCGCCGCCGCGACAGACGCGCCAGAATGGGCCCCGTGCGGCGCGTCCTCCTTCCCGTCGGCGCGGTCGCCGCATGCGCCCTCCTGCCGGGCGCCGCCCACGGTGCGCTGCGCCTGCGGTCCTGCGCGCCGCGATCGATGGTGCAGTGCGGGCGGCTGGCCGTCCCGCTCGATCGCAGCGGCGCGGTTGCGGGCACCGTGCGGCTGGCGGTGCGACGGCTGCGTCCCGGGCGCGGACGAGCCCGGGGCGTCGTGATCGCGCTGGCGGGCGGACCCGGCCAGGCGGCGATTCCGTTCCTCGATGCCTTCGACGCCCAGCTCGATCCGCTGCTGGGCAGCCGCGACCTCGTCGTCTTCGACCAGCGCGGAACCGGCAGTTCGGGCGCGCTGCGCTGCGCGCCGATCGAGCGGCTGCGGTCGAGCGACGGCCCCGCCGCCGCCTACGCCGCCTGCGCCGCCCGGCTGGGCCCGCGCCGCGCCTTCTACACGTCGCGCGACTCCGCCGACGACATCGAGGCGATCCGCCGGGCCCTCGGCGTGCCGAGGGTCACGCTCTACGGCGTGTCGTACGGGACGAAGGTCGCCGCCGCGTACGCCGCCCGCCATCCGGGGCGCGTCGAGCGCCTGATCCTCGACTCGGTGGTCACGCCCGAGGGGCCGGACACGTTCCAGCAGAGCACGTTCGCGGGTGCGCGGCGGGTGCTGCGGCGGCTGTGCCGCGGCCAGCCGTGCCGCTCGCTGGGGATCGACCCGCCGGCGGACCTGGCCCGGATGCTCGCCCGTGTGCGGCAGCGGCCGCTGGTCGGGACCGCCGTGGACGGCCGGGGCCGGCGCCGGCGCCTGCGGATGGGGGAGGCCAGCCTGCTCAACGTGGTCGTGGAGGGAGACCTCAACCCGGCGCTGCGCGCCGACCTCGCCTCCGGGCTGGCGGCGGCGCTCGGCGGCGATCCGGCCCAGCTGCTGCGCGCCGTGCTGATTGCCCGCGGCGAGCCCGTCGAGCCCGCCGACCTGTCGCCCGCCCTGTTCGCGGCTACGGTCTGCGAGGAGCAGGCCGAGCCCTGGCCGCGAGGCGCGCCGCTGGCGGGGCGGGCGGGGCAGGTCCGCAGTGCCGTGCGGGCCCTCGCCTCCGGCACGTTCGCGCCCTTCTCCGAGGATGCCGTGCTCGCGTTCAGCGTTCCCTGGGCCTGCCGCCGCTGGCCGGAGGCGCCCGCCAGGTCCGACCCCGGCCGGACGGCGCTTCCCGCCGTTCCGACGCTGATCCTGAACGGCACCGAGGACGTGCGCACGCCGGTGGAGGACGCCCGCGCCGTTGCCCGGCGGATACCGGGGGCGCGCCTCGTCGAAGTGCCGCGGACCGGCCACGCGACGCTGGGCGGCGACACTGGCGAGTGCGCCGCGCAGGCCGTGGAGGCGTTTGCGCGGCAGCGCCGGCCGCCGCGCTGCGCAGATCGCGCACCCGACGTGCCGATCCGCGGGCCGGTGCCGGCGTCCCTCGGCCAGACCCGGCCGTTTCCGGGCGTCTCCGGCCGGCGCGGCCGCACGCTGCTGGCCGCCGTGGCCACGTACGTGGATACGCTCGAGCACGCCCTCTTCGGCCCGCAGCGCGGCGGCGGGCTGCGCGGCGGCAGCTACCGCATCTCGGAGAGCGGGATCGTGGCGCTGCGCGGCGTCGTGCTGATTCCCGGCGTCGCCGTGAGCGGCACCATCGCTCCCGACGGCGTGAGCCTGCGCGTCGGCGGAGCCTCCGCGGCCCGCGGCACCGTCAGGCTCCGGTCCGACGGTGCGATCGTGGCCGACCTGGACGGCCGCCGGACGGTCGTGCCGGCTGGGCGCGCCAGCGCCGCCCAGCAGGGGCTGGGCCTGGCCCCGGACAGGCTGGCGCGCTCCTGGCGCGGACGTCGGCCCGTGCCGCGGTAGGGCTGCTCAGCCGATCTCGGTCGGCACCGGCTCGACCGGCGCCCCGACCGCCGGGAGGTCGACGACGAACCGCGCGCCGGTCCCGTCGTCCCCGGCATCGAGCGCGACCGAGCCGCCGTGGGCCTCGGCGACCGCGTGCACGATGGCCAGCCCGAGGCCCGAGCTGCCGCCGTGGTCGCCGCTGGCGCGGGCGAAGCGCTCGAACACGCGCGGGGCGATGTCCGCCGGAACGCCGGGGCCGTCGTCCTGCACGACGAGCCGGGCGCGGCCGCCCTGCGCGCGCAGCGTGACCAGGATGTGGGTGCCGGGCGGCGTGTGACGGATCGCGTTTTCGATCAGGTTGACCGCCACGCGGAGCAGGTCGTCGCGTACGCCGTCGACCTCGACCGGCTCGACGTCGAGCTCGAGGTCGTGTGCGGACGAGACCGGGCCGAGCTCGGCTGCGGCCTCGGTCACCACGGCGGCGAGGTCCATCGTCGTCCGCGGCGCCTGGCGGCCGGCGTCGGCCCGTGCCAGCAGGAGGAGGTCGGCGACGAGGCGGCGCATTCGCCGCGAGGAGCGCAGCGCGCTGTCCGCGGCGTCTCCGAGGTCGCCGTCGAGGTGCTCGGAGAGCAGCTCGAGGTTGGCGAGCACGCTCGTGAGCGGGGTGCGCAGCTCGTGCGAGGCGTCGGCGACGAACGCCCGCTGGCGGTCGAGCGTCCCCTCCGTCTCGGCTCGGGCGTCGCTGAGCGATCGGAGCATCCCGTCCAGGGTCTCGGCGAGCTCGGCGATTTCGTCGTTGGCCACGGGGGTCGGCACGCGCTGGCTCGGATCGCGTGTCACGGCGATCTCCTGCGCCGTCGAGGTCAGCTCCGCGATCGGGCGCATGGCCCGCCGAGCCACGGCGAGGCCGGCGAGCAGCGCCAGGGCCGCTCCCCCGAGAACGCCGAACGCCAGGAAGAGGCGGACCTTCGACGCGGTGCGCTGGACGTCCGAGAGCGGCCGGGCGTACTGGAGGATGGCCTGCCCGTTGCCCGGCACGACCGGGACCACCCGCGACTCGACGCGGTAGCCGTTGGATTCGACCGCGCCCGCCTGCGGAAACCCGAGATCCGGGCCGGCGGCCGAAGTGCCGCAGATGTACTGTCCGTCGGGCGTGGAGATCCGGATCGCCGCGTTGTCCGGGCTGCCGAAGACCTTCAGGTCCGGCGTGTCGCACGTCGCCTCGACGGTCCGGCGCCCGTCGCCGGCGTCCTTCGTGTCGACGACCACGCGCGACTGCCGCGCCAGATCCGTCGCCGTCTCGGAGACCTGGTCGTGGAAGTCGTTGCGAATCTGCCGGGTCGTGAGGATCCCGACGATCACCGCGAAGCCGCAGAGGATCACCAGCGTGAGCACGGCCGAGCCGCCGGCGAGGCGCCAGCGGATCGGGATGCGCCTATACGCGGAGTACGTAGCCTGCGCCGCGGATCGTGTGGAGGATGCGGGGCTCACCATCGGCTTCGAGCTTCCGTCGCAGGTTGGACACGAACACTTCGATGGTGTTCGTGATCGAGAAGGGGTCGTAGCCCCAGACCTCGTCGAGCAGCCGCTGCCGCGAGATGACGATGCGCTCGTTGCGCATGAGGTACTCGAGCAGTTCGAACTCCCGCTGGGTCAGGTCGATCGCGCGCTCGCCGCGCCTCACCTCGTGGGTGTCGGGGTTGAGGAGCAGGTCGCCGACCACGATCGGCGCCGACCCGCGCGGCGGGCGCCGCCGCAGCAGGGCCCGCATCCGGGCCAGGAGTTCCTGGCGCTCGAAGGGCTTGACCAGGTAGTCGTCCGCTCCGGTGTCGAGGCCCTTGACGCGATCGTCGAGCCCGTCGCGCGCGGTGAGCATGAGGATCGGCGTGTCGTCGCGCTCACGGAGCCGCTGGGCCACCTCGATGCCGTCGAGCCTGGGCAGGCCGAGGTCGAGGATCACCAGGTCGGGGAGGAACGTCTGGGCGCCCTCGAGGGCGGCGACGCCGTCGCCCGCCAGGCGGACCTCGTAGCCCTCGAGCCGCAGCGACCGCTGAAGGGTCTGCGCGATCTCGCCGTCGTCCTCGACGACGAGGACGCGCGGGGGGCGGGCGAAGTCCTCCATTGCACCGATGGTACGGGGCGAAGCGGGCGGAGAGCCCGATCCTTAGCAGGGATTTATCCGCCGGTCTCGTCGATGAGGCACTCGACCACGACGACGTCCATCCAGTCGCCGTCCAGGCGTCCGTGGCGCCGGTGCACGCCGACCTCCCGGAACCCGCAGCGGGCGGCCAGGGCGCGGCTGGCGGCGTTGGAGGCGAAGAGCAGGCCGACGAGCTTGTCGTAGCCGACATCGCGCGCGGCGCGGGCCAGGGCCGGCAGCAGGGCGGTGCCGACGCCGGTCCCGCGGGCCCGGCGGGCGATGTAGATCGTGTACTCCCCGACGTCGTCATACGCGCAGCGGTGGTCGTAGGCCATGACCCGCGTCCAGCCGACCACCGCGCCGCCGGCCTCGGCGACGAGCATCGGGCCGCGCTCGGCGAGCCAGGCGACCGGCTCGTCGGGATCGGGCGCGTCGGTGCGGAAGGTCCCGACGCGGTCCTCGATGCCTTCGGCGTAGATGGCGGCGATCGCGGTCGCATCGGTGGCGCGGGCGGGACGGATGGACGGCGCAGCGGGCATCGGCGCGCAGTATGCCGCCCGCGACCGGCCTGGCAAGCGCGGGGGCGAGCCGCAGGCAGGGGCGGGGCCGCCCGCGTCGAACGAGGAGGACGCCATGGCCCAGAAGACCCAGGCCCGCCGCGCGGGCGCGTCCACGCGCACCCGCGGCTCTCGTGCGCGGCGCCCGCAGCGCAGCAGGACCCCGCGCCTGCCCGCGCTGCACGAACGCGATCTCGATCTGCTCGGCCTCGCCCTCGTGGCGATCGGCATCTTCCTGGGTGCCGTGATGTACACCGGCGCCGCGGGCGGCCAGGCCGGGGAGGCGACCGCGGACGGGGTCCGCTTCGTCGTCGGCGCGCTCGCCTACGCCGCTCCGGTCGCATTCGTCGCCGGCGGCGTGCTCGTCGTGGCCCGCGGGTTCCTTCCCGCCGGCCGTCCGCTGCGCACCGGCGCCGCGCTGGTCTTCGCCGCCCTGGCGCTCGCCTTCGCCGCCGGCACCTTCGGCTTCGGGCCGCCCGGCGCCCGGCCTGGCGTATGGGACGCCGGGTTCGTCGAGGAGCGCGGGGGCGTGGTCGGCGAGGCGATCTACACCGGCGTTGCCGCGCTCGTGTCGCAGGTCGGCGCCCACATCCTGGCCGTGTTCCTGCTCCTGGCCGGCCTGATCCTCCTGACCGGGGCCTCGGTGGCCGCGATCGTGGCGCACACCGGCCAGCGCGTGCGCGGCACGGCCACGGCGTTGCGCGACACCGGGTCCGGTCTGGCCACCGCCGTCGCGAGCCGCCGGCCGGCCGCCGAGGCGCCGCCGGAGCCGCCCGAGCCGCTGGCGCCGCCCGAGCCCGATTCCGATCTCGTGGTCCGGGCCACCCACGTCGAGGCGCCGCCGCTCGACGGCACCCAGCGGTACCCGGACCTGTTCGGCGACGCGACCCCGGTCGCGGACGTCGAGGACGGCGACGAGCCAGGGCCAGTCACCGCCGAGCTCGAGGAGCTCGAGGCCGCCGACGCGCCCGACGCCGCGCCCGACCGTCCGACGCCCGAGGCAGGCGACCTGACGCCGCAGGGCCGCTACCGCGACGAGGTGACCGACGATCCGGGCTTCGAGTGGCGCATTCCCGACCCGCGCTTCCTCACCCGCTCCTCGAAGGAGAGCGCCAAGCCCGACACCAGCGGGCAGGAGCGCGTGGCGGCTCAGCTCGTCGAGGCGCTCGGCCACTTCGGCGTCGAGGCCAAGGTCGTCGGGACCGTCGCCGGACCGCACATCACCCGCTACGAGCTGCGCCTGGCGCCCGGCATCAAGGTCGCGAAGGTCGCCCAGCTCAAGGACGACATCGCCTATGCGCTGGCGGCATCGGAGATCCGCATCCTCGCCCCGATCCCGGGCAAGCAGGCCGTCGGCGTCGAGGTACCCAACCTGCGGCGCCGCATCGTCCACCTCGGCGACGTCTTCCAGGATCCGCCCGAGGACCACTCGCCGCTCACCGTGTGGCTGGGCAAGGACGTCGCGGGCCGCGCAATCGGGGTGGACCTCGCGAAGATGCCCCATCTCCTCGTTGCCGGCACGACGGGGGCAGGCAAGTCCGGGGCCGTCAACGCGATGCTCTCGAGCGTCCTGCTGCGGTCGACGCCGCACGACGTGCGCCTCGTCCTGGTCGATCCCAAGCAGGTCGAGCTCAACCACTACGAGTCGATCCCGCACCTGCTCACGCCGGTCATCACCAGCCCGCGGATGGCGGCTACCGCACTCCAAAACCTCGTGCGGGAGATGGAATCGCGCTACGCCACGATGTCGCTGGCCCGCACGCGCAGCCTGCCGGAGCTCAACAAGGTCCGCGAGCGCCGCGGCGAGCCGCCGCTGCCCTACGTCCTGTGCGTCATCGACGAGCTGGCCGACCTCATGATGGTCGCCCCCGCCGACGTCGAGGACTCGATCATCCGCCTCGCCCAGAAGGCGCGGGCGGTCGGCATCCACCTCGTGCTGGCCACGCAGAGCCCGCGGGTGGACGTCATCACCGGGATGATCAAGGCCAACGTCCCGTCGCGGATCGCCTTCGCCGTCTCGTCGCAGACCGATTCGCGCGTGATCCTCGACCAGAACGGGGCCGAGTCCCTGCTCGGGCAGGGCGACATGCTCTTCTCGCCGGTCGGATCCTCGCGGCTGCAGCGCATCCAGGGGGCCTACGTCGACGAGGCCGAGATCGCCCAGCTCACGGCCTGGTGGCGCAAGCAGGGCCAGCCCGATTTCCGCGAGGAGCTGCTCGAGGAGGTCGAGGAGGAGGACGCGGGTGATGACGGAGGCGACGGATTCGACCCCGACGAGGACCCGCTCCTCGGCGACGCGATCGCCCTCGTGGCCCAGATGGGCACCGCCTCCACCTCGATGCTCCAGCGCCGGCTGCGGCTCGGCTACACGCGCGCCGGCCGCCTCATCGACATGCTCGAACGGCGCGGCGTCATCTCCGGCTACGAGGGCTCCAAGCCCCGGCAGGTGCTCATCGCCGAGGCCGACGTCCCGCGCGTGCTGGCGGCGCTCGCGGAGGGCGCCGGCCCGCCGCCCGCCGAGGTTGGGGCAGCGCCGGACCCGGCTGGCGATCCCGAGGAGTAGCGCCGGCAGCGCGCACGACGCCGTGCAGGGGACGGGGCCGCGACCCCCGGTGATCTAGCCTTGGCGGCTGATGCCTGAGATCGGGGAGACCCTCCGCGACGCCC
>CAZEKK010000038.1:10643-14010 GCA_964512905.1 uncultured Solirubrobacteraceae bacterium | reverse complement strand
CCGCTGCGGCGGCGGAAGCGGCACGCGCCGAGTCCGTCCCACCCGCCGAGCCTGAACCGTCGGCCGGCGGACCGGCCGTCCCGGACGTCGAGCCCCAGCCCGCCCGGGCGGCCGACGCGCCGCCCGCTGCGGACGCCGGCGCGTCCCCGTTCGAGCCTGCGCCGGTCGCCGCCGCACCCGGCCTGGCCGATCGCCCCGAGATCCTGATCGGCGCCGCCTTCGCCGGCGGCCTCGTCATCGCCTTCGTCCTGCGCCGCCTTGCCGCCCGCTGATCTCCAGCCCCCGAATGACTTCGCCGCGGCGGTCAACGACGTCGCCAACAAGGCGAGCGTGCTCGTCCGCGAGGAGATCGAACTCGCCAAGGCGGAGGTTCAGGAGAAGGCGACCAGCCTGGCGAAGGGCTCGGCCGTCGGGATCGCCGCCGGCACGTTCATCGCGGTCGGGCTTCTCTTCCTCCTCGAGGCGATCGCCTGGCTGCTGTACGCGCTCTTCTTCGACGACGTGTTCTGGGGCTTCCTCATCGTCGCCGGCGCGCTCTTCATCGCCGGGGGCCTCGCGGGCTGGATCGCCTCCCGCGCACTGAAGGCCGGCGCGCCGCCGACGCCGGACATGGCCATCGCCGAGGCGCGGGAGATCCGCGCGACCGTCGAGGCCTTCGTGCCCTCGTCCGACGGCCCGTCGATGCCGGTCAACGGAGCCGCCGCCCCGGCCGGAGCCGCCGCCCCGGCGGCACCGACCGCCTCGGCCGGAGCCGCCGCCCCGGCGGCACCCGCCGCCTCGGCCGTCGCGGCACCGCCGGCGTCCCCGACTACGCCGCCGACCGGGGAGCAGGGCTGATGGCCACGCCGCCGCCCCCGCAAATCCCGCCGCCGGTCCGCCGCTCTCCGGCCGAGATCCGCGCCTCGATCGAAGCCAACCGGGCCGAACTCGCCGGCGCGCTGGGACGCCTCCAGGGCGAGGTGACCAAGGCGACCGACTGGCGCTCGCACGTCAACCGCCACAAGCGCGAGGTGCTCGCGGGCGCAGTCATCGCCGGCTTCGTCCTCGGCGGCGGCCTGGCCGCGCTGGGCGGCGTCCTCGCCCGCCGGCGCGGCTGACCTGCGGCCCGCCTCTCAGCGCCCGATGAGCGCGGGCGGGATGCCGCCCACGCCGATCAGCCCGGGCCCGGTGTGCGTCCCGATCACCGGCCCGATCTCCGACACGAACAGCGGCTCGGATCCGAAGATCTCCCGGCCGCGTTGCACCATCGCCTCGGCCTGATCCGGAGCCTGGATGTGCTGGACGATCCAGCCGTCGGCGCCGTCCTCGTGACGCGAGCGCAGGTACTCGGCCATCCGCTCGAACGCCCGCTTGGACGTTCGGACCCGCTCGACCGGCCGGATCTCCGTCTCCAGGGAGAGGATCGGCTTGATCTGCAGGGTCGTGCCGAGCCAGGCGCGTGCCGCGCCGACGCGCCCGCCGCGCCGCAGGTATTCCATGGTGTCGATGCAGAACCACACGCGCTGGGCGTCGCGGGCCGCCATGGCCCGGGCCTCGACGTCCGCGCGGGTTCCGCCGCTGCGGGACGCGTCGACTGCGGCCATGCACACCGCGGCGAGGCCCGCGCACGCGGTCTGCGAGTCGACGATGGCGATCCGGTCGCCGCCGGTGCCCTGCTCCTCCAGCTTGGCCTTCGCCTGCCGGGCCGACTCGCACGTGCCCGATATGCCGCCGGAGAGGTGGATCGAGACGATCTCCCGTCCCTCGGCCAGGAGCGGCTCGTAGGCTTCGAGGAAGTCGCCGATCGACGGCTGCGAGGTCGTTGGCGAGTCGTCGGTCGTCCGCAGGTGCTCGTAGTACGCGTCGAAGTCGGGCAGGTCGCTCTCGCGATCCGTGCGGCCAGACCAGTTGACGTACAGGGACACCTGGCACAGGCCGAGGTCGTCGGCCATCGCACGCGGGAGGTAGTGGGTCGTGTCGGTGACGATCGCGACGTCGGGCATGGGGCGGCGTGACCCTACCAGCGCGCTGCGGGAGCCGGAGGGGCAGGCGCCGCTGCGCCTACACTCACGGGGTGGGGATCACGCTGGTGACGGGAGCGACCGGGCTGGTCGGGTCGCATGTTGCGCGCGCGCTCGTGGCGCGCGGCGACGACGTGCGCGTGACCGTCCGGGCCACGTCGCCGGTCGAGAACCTCGAGGGCCTGGACGCCGAGCGCGTGCGCGCCGACGTGACCGACCGGCGCGCCGTGCGCCGGGCGATGCGTGGCGTCACTCGCGTCTTTCACGCTGCCGGCAACACCTCGCTGCGCGCCGACCGCGCCAGTCTCTACGCCGCCAACGTGAGCGGGACGCGGATCGTGCTCGAGGAGGCGCTGCGCGCCGGGGTGGAGCGGGCCGTCTACACCTCGTCGGTGGCCGCGATCGGCCCGGCGCCGCGCGGCTCGACCGCCGACGAGACCCAGGCCTACAGCGGCGCGCGGCTCGGCGTCCCCTACGTCGACGCCAAGCGGGAGGCCGAGGTCGTGGCCTTTCGCGTCGCGGCGCACGGGCTGCCGCTCGTCGTCGTCAATCCCGCCTTCGTCTTCGGGCCGGGCGACGTGGGCGGATCGTCCACGGTGCTCGTGCGGCGGTTCCTGGCCCGCGCGATCCCGGCCTACGTCGACGGAGCCCTGAACATCGTCGACGTCCGCGACGTCGCCGACGGCCACCTGCGGGCCGACGCGCTGGGCGCGGTCGGCGACCGCTACATCCTCGGGGGGCGCAACTTCACGATGGACCGCCTGTTCGCCGATCTCGGACGTCTCTCGGGCGTCGCGCCGCCGGCCCTGAAGCTGCCGCTCGCCGTGGCGGTGGCGCTTGCCGAGGCCGCAGAGGCGCTGCCCGGCCCGCCCGTCGCCACCCCGAGCGAGGTCCGCTCGGCCGGGCAGTGGTGGGCCTACCGCGCGACGAAGGCCAAGCGCGACCTCGGGTGGCGGACCCGGCCGCACGAGGAGACCCTCGAAGCGACGATCGCCTGGTGGCGCGAGCGCGCCGGCGACCGCCTCGCCGCCCCGGGCGCGCGCCAGCCGCTCCCGCTGCGCCTTGCCGGCTTCGCCGCACGGCAGGCCGGCGGCGCCGTCGCCTGGCTGGAGCGCTGATGGCGACGCTGTATCGCTGCCCGGTTCCGACGAACGTGCTGTGCCCATGCGGGCGGGTGGCCCGCGCGCTGGACCGCCGCGGCATCGCCCACGACGAGGTGCGGGTGCCGCTCCGCAAGCGCGACCGCCCCGAGATCGAGGCGCTGACCGGACAGCGCCACGTCCCGGTGCTCGTGCTCGACGGCACGGCCATCTGCGACAGCCGCCGGATCGTCGAGCACCTCGCGTGGCGCGACGCCGAGGCCGCGT
>CAZEKK010000038.1:8723-10543 GCA_964512905.1 uncultured Solirubrobacteraceae bacterium | reverse complement strand
CCTCCCAGGGAACGTCGCCGCTGCCGAGCAGCGCCAGCGCGGCGTCGATGTCGGCGGGGCTGTGGTGGAAGGCGCCGAGGACGTCGACCTCGTCGTAGTGGATTGGCGCCGCCGGCAGCGGCACGTCGGCATCGCCGGGACATCCGCCCACGAGCACCACGCGACCGCCGGGTGCAGCGGCGGCCACGGCCTCGCGCCACGCCTCGGGCCGGCCGATGGCCTCGAAGACGAGCGGTGCGCCCGCGATCGACCCCGTCGCGGCGCCCAGCGACGCCGCCTGGGCCCGGCGCTCGGCGTGGCGGTCGGCCACGACCGGCACGCACCCGCGCAGGACCAGCAGCCGGGCGAGCATCAGCCCCATCGTCCCGCCGCCGAGGATGGCAGCACGGGATGGGAGGGGGCCGGCCCGCTCGACCGCGTGCACGGCGGCGGCCAGCGGCTCGGCCATCGCGGCCCCGGCGGCGGGGAGGCCGTCGGGGATCGGATGCAGCGCAGCCTCCGGCGCGGCGATCTGCTCGGCGAAGCCCCCGACCACCCAGGCCGGGGAGCGGCAGATCTGCGACCGCGCCGCGAGGCACGGCGCGCACGCGGCGCACGCCACCGAGTCGGATACGAACACGCGCTCGCCGGTGTCGGTCCGGACGCCCGCCGTCTCGTGGCCGAACCCGCACGGATAGGGGCCGAGCATCCGATGCCCGTGGGCGAGCGACTTGCGGTCGGTCCCGCACGCCGTCGCCGCTTTCACCGCCACCACGACGGGCCGCTCCGGCGTCGGCTCGGGATCCGGCACGTCCTCGATCCGCAGGTCGCCGGGGCCGTGCAGGCGGGCGGCCCTCACGGGATCACCACCGCCTTGAGCGCCGCGCCGGTCCGCGCCGCCTCCAACGCCGCCTCGGTGTCGGCGAGCGTGAAGCGGTGCGTCACCAGCCCGACCGGATCCACCTCGCCGGCGGCGATGAGGCCCAGCGCCGCACGCATGTCCGCGGGGCCGGCCGAGTAGGTCGCGGTCACCGTGATCTCGCGCAGGAACGCGTCGCTGCCGTCGACGGGCAGCGGTGCGCCCGGGGCCGGCGGGGCATAGAGGCACAGCGTGCCCCCGGGGGCGAGCGCTGCCGCGGCACCGGCGATCGCGCCGGGGTCCGGGGTGCAGGCGACGGCGACGTCGACCGGTTCGGCGCCGTGGCGCTCGGCGCCCCACACCGTGGCGAGGTCGAGGCGTTCGGGGCGCGGCTCGCGGACCCAGACGGCCTCGATGCCTCGCGCCCGCGCCGCGGCGATGTGCAGCAGACCGTTTGCGCCGGCGCCCACGATCAGCAGGGTGTCCCCCGGCACGACGCCGGAGCGGTCCAGCGACCGCAGCACGCAGGCGAGCGGCTCCACGAACGTCGCAGCGATGGGATCGAGGCCGGGGCACGGCAGCAGGCTGCCGACCAGCGGCCCGGGTACGCGCACCGCCTCCGCGAAGCCGCCCGGATCCAGCCGCGTCGCCCGGAACTGCTCGCAGAGCGTTTCGCGCCCGCGCCGACAGCGCCGGCACTCCCCGCACGGCGCGTGGTGGTGGACGACGACGCGATCGCCGGCGGCCACCCCGGCCACCGCCGCGCCGGTGGCGATCACCTCGCCGGCCAGCTCGTGCCCGAGGACGGCCGGCAGCTTGCGCTCGACGTACCACGGCAGGACGTCGGTCTTGCAGACCCCGCAGGCCAGGATCCTCACGACCGCGTCCTCGGGGCCGGGCTCGGGATCCGGGGCGGCTTCGACGATCACGCGGTCCACCGCGATCGAGCGGGCGACCTTCACGGCGCCAGCGCGGCGACGGA
>CAZEKK010000038.1:7238-8623 GCA_964512905.1 uncultured Solirubrobacteraceae bacterium | reverse complement strand
CGTAGGTCCCCACCTTGTTGGCCACGTCGCCGCTGGCGGCCACGCGGTCGAAGCCCGTGACGACGGCGTCTGCGGCGCCGGCGGCGATCAGGCCCGGCGCGGCCGCGTCCACGATCACGTCGTGGGGGATTCCCAGGCGGCGCAGCTCCCACGCCGTCAGGCGCGACCCCTGCAGCAGAGGCCGGGCCTCGCACGCGAGCACGCGCACGCCCTCGACGCGCCAGGCCTGCTCGGCGATCATGCCGAGCGCGGTCCCGCGCCCCCCGCACGCGAGCGGGCCGGTGTTGCAGTGGGTGAGGATCCGGCGGGCGTCGCCGAGCGCGTCGGCGCCGGCGTCGGCGATCGCCGCGGTGGCCGCGGCGTTGTCGGCATCGATCCGCTCGGCCTGCGCCCGCGCGGCGCCCGCCATCGCCGCCGGCCCGGCGGCGGTGGCCGCGGCGCGAACGCGTTCGACCGCCCAGGCGAGGTTGGCGGCGGTGGGCCGCGCGGCCCGCAGCGTGTCGCACGCCGCCTCGAGGCTGCCAAGATCCGGGCGCGCGCTGACGGCCATCGCGACACCGTAGGCCGCGGCCACGCCGATCACCGGCGCGCCCCGGATGGCGAGCCGGCGGACCGCGTCGGCCACTGCATCGGGGCCGTCGAGATCCAGCCATTCCTCGGTGAAGGGCAGCCGGGTCTGGTCGAGGGCGCGCAGCCGCACGCCGTCCCACGCCAGCGGCTGCACGGACCGTCAGCTCAGCCGGTTCTCGATGCTCATCGGCGCGGCGCCGCCCGCGGGGGCCTCGGCGGGCGCGTCGATCGGCGTCCCGTCGGCGGACTCGACGCCGAGCAGAGCGGCCAGCTCGCCGGACTCGAACATCTCGGTGACGATGTCGCAGCCGCCGACCAGTTCGCCCTTGACGAAGAGCTGGGGGATCGTCGGCCAGTTGGAGATCGCCGACAGCTCCTGGCGGATCCGCGGGTCGGGCAGGATGTCGACCGCCGCGAAGGGGGCGCCGAGCGCCTGGAGCGCCGCGACGGTGCGGGCCGAAAAGCCGCAGGCCGGCTGGTCGGGGTTGCCCTTCATGAAGAGGATGACGTCGTGCTCGTCGATCGCCTGCTGGATCGCGTCGTGGATGGTGGCTGGCTCGGTCATGGCTCTCGCTCTCACTCGGCCCGGGTCTGAAGGGACAGGGCATGGATCGGTCCGCCGATCTCGGCACCGAAGACGGCGTAGACGCGGCGGTGCTGTTCGATGCGGCTCAGGCCCGCGAACTCGGGGGAGACCACAGTGGCGCGGAAGTGGTCGCCGCCGCCGGTCAGGTCCTCGACCTCGGCGCGGGCGTCAGGAATGGCGGCCTCGATGCGCTGCCGGATGTCCTCGGTGCTCGGCACGGACGCACAGC